>NZ_JACNDD010000200.1:0-10413 GCF_017351395.1 Pseudomonas sp. FW305-28 | reverse complement strand
ACACCGCTACCGCCTTGATCTGCGCCCACAACGCCAGTCCCGGCTGCAGTTTCAACTGGTCGCGGGAGTAGCGGGTGATGCGCGCCAGCAGCGGAGTGCCGGCGGCTTCCAGGCGGACCAGCACATGGGCGGCGTTGTCGGCGGCCTGTTCGCTGACCACGGTCACCGGCAGGCGGTTGAGGATGCTGGTCTGGGCATCGTTCGCCAGGCTGAGGCTGACGTCCCGGGCCTGGACCTTGAAACGCAGCGGCTGGCCGAGGGCCAGTGATGTATGCGCCACGCGTACGTTCAGTTGGCTGTCGGGCAGGTTCAGGGTCAGCAATTGGTACGCCGGGTCATAGCCGCTGACCTTGCCCTCGATCACCACCCCGGCGTCATCCCCCAGGGCCAATGGCAGGTCGAGCCGGGCCAGGGTTTCGCCGATGGGGCCGCTGGCCTGCGCGCGGCCAGCGTCGAGCAGCACGATGTGATCGGCCAGGCGCGCCACTTCGTCCTGGGAATGGCTGACATACAGCACCGGGATGTCCAGCTCATCGTGGAGTCGTTGCAGGTAAGGCAGGATTTCGTTTTTGCGCCGGGTATCGAGGGCCGCCAGCGGCTCATCCATCAGCAGCAGCCGCGGGCTGGTGAGCAGGGCACGGGCGATGCCCACCCGTTGGCGCTCGCCGCCGGAGAGGTTGTGCGGCTGGCGATCGAGCAAGTGCCCGATACCCAGCAGATCGGTGGCCTGGTACATGTCCACCCGCCGTTGTGCCGGCGCGATGCGCTTGAGGCCGAACGCCAGGTTGGCCCGCACCGACAGATGGGCGAACAGGCTCGCCTCCTGGAACACATACCCCACCGACCGCTTGTGGGGCGGCACGAACACGCCGTGCTCGCTGTCCTGCCACACTTGGCCGTTGACCTCGATAAAGCCCCGGGCCGGCCGCTCCAACCCGGCAATGCAGCGCAGGCAGGTGGTCTTGCCGGAGCCGGAAGGCCCATACAGGGCCGTCACGCCACGGCCCGGCAGTTGCACATCCAGGTCCAGGGAAAAAGCCCCGTGGTCGAGTTGCAAACGCGCGTTGATCATCGATCAGCTCCAACCGGCACGGGTTCGGCGGCTCGAGTACAGCGCCAGCAGCACCAGGAATGAAAACACCAGCATCGCCGCCGCCAGCCAGTGGGCCTGGGCATACTCCAGGGCTTCGACATGGTCGTAGATCTGTACCGACACCACCCGGGTTTTCTCCGGGATGTTGCCGCCGATCATCAGCACCACGCCGAATTCGCCGACGGTGTGGGCGAAACCCAGAATCGCCGCCGTGATAAAACCAGGACGAGCCAGGGGCAGGATGACGCTGAAAAACGTATCCCAAGGCCCGGCTCGCAGGGTGGCGGCGACTTCCAGGGGGCGACTGCCGATGGCAGCGAAGGCGTTTTGCAACGGCTGCACCACAAACGGCATGGAATAGATCACCGAGCCGATCACCAGCCCGGTAAAGCTGAAGGTGAGGGTGCCCAACCCGAGGGCTTGGGTGAGCTGGCCGATCCAGCCGTTCGGCCCCAATGCCAGCAGCAGGTAAAAGCCAATCACCGTTGGCGGCAGCACCAGCGGCAACGCCACCACCGCCCCCACCGGCCCGCGCAGCCAGGAGCGGGTGCGTGATAGCCACAACGCGATGGGCGTGCCGACGAGCAGCAGGATCACCGTGGTCAAGGACGCCAGTTTCAGGGTCAGCCAGATGGCGGCGTAGTCGGCGCTGGTCAGGGGCATTTAGCGTTGGTAACCGTAGGCTTGGATGATGGCGGCGGCTTTCGGGCCCTTGAGGTAATCCACCAGGGCTACGGCGGCGGGGTTGTCCCGGCCCTTGGTGAGGATCACCGCGTCTTGTTTGATCGGGGCGTGCAGTTCGGCCGGGACGATCCACGCCGAGCCGCCCGTCACTTTGCCGTCCTTGTACACCTGGGACAAGGCGACGAAGCCCAATTCAGCGTTACCGGTGGAGACGAACTGGTAGGCCTGGGTGATGTTCTGGCCTTCGACGAGCTTGCTTTTGATCTGATCGGTCAAGCCCAGCTTGTCCAGCACCTGGGTCGCGGCCAGGCCATAGGGCGCGGCTTTCGGGTTGGCGATGGACAGGTGTTGGAAGTCGTTGCGCTTGAGGACCTGGCCCTGGTTGTCGACATAACCGTCCTTGGCCGACCACAGCGCCAGGGTGCCGACCGCGTAGGTAAAGCGCGAGCCGTTGACGGTGTCGCCTTCGCTTTCGAGTTTGGCCGGGGTGGTGTCGTCGGCGGCGAGGAAAACCTCGAATGGCGCGCCGTTCTTGATCTGCGTGTAGAACTGGCCGGTGGCGCCGTACGCCGCCACCAGTTTATGCCCGGTGTCTTTTTCGAAATCGGCGGCAATGGCCTGGATCGGCGCAGTGAAATTGGCGGCGACCGCCACCTGCACCTCGGCGGCCTGGGCGGCGCCAATAGTCAGGAACGGGATCAACAGCAACGGCGCGAAGCGGGTGAGGCGCATAGGTGAGGCTCCGTAAGGTCAGGTCGTTATATAGTGGAATATATAGCGAATGGCCGACAAACGGAACGTGGCATTTTGCCTGGGCAGCTAGGGGCGAGGGCTGGCCCCATCGCGAGCAAGCTCGCTCCCACAGGGGGCGGAGGTGATTGGGGGATTTATGTTCACCCCGCAACCCTGTGGAGCGGGCTTGCTCCCACAGGTCCGGTGGTGTGTCCAGATTTGCCGGTTGCCCCTATCTCTGTGGGAGCGAGCTTGCTCGCGATGGCGGCCTGACAGGCAATGACGACTGTCAGGACCGCCCCCAGTTGTTGAATCGGGCCAACGCCTCTTCAGCCAACCGCCGGGTCAATTCGGCTGTCGACAGATCGCGCCCCAAGGGGAAGGCCTGGCCGGCCCAGAGGTTGCTGAAGTCCGCTTCGCCCTTGGCGCGCAACGGCATCAAGGCGCCGCCCGCCAAGGGGAATGCCGGCGCAAGTGGGCTCATCGGCCCCACTTCGCGCATCACCCGGTTGACGATGCCCCGGGCCGGGCGGCCGGTGAACAGGTTGGTGACGGCGGTCTGGCTTTCCTTGGCCGTGCGCAACGCCCGGTGATGGGACGCGCTGATTTTCGCCTCGGGGGTGAACAGGTAGGCGCTGCCCAGTTGCACCGCCGAGGCCCCCAGGGCGAATGCCGCGACAATCCCGCGGGCATCGCCAATGCCGCCGGCGGCGATCACCGGTACCTTCACCGCATCCACCACCTGCGGCAGCAAGGCAAACAGACCGACCTGGGTGTTGAGGTCGTCGCTGAGGAACATCCCGCGATGCCCGCCGGCTTCATAGCCCATGGCGATGATCGCGTCGCAACCGTGCTGTTCGAGCCAGATGGCTTCCTCGACGGTGGTGGCCGACGAAAGAATTTTCGCACCGGTGGCCTTTACCCGGTCCAGCAGGGATTTTTCCGGCAGGCCAAAGTGGAAACTGACCACCTTGGGACGCATCTCCTCCAACACCCGGCAGGCGGCATCATCGAAGGGCGTGCGGTTGGACACCGGGGTCGGTGCGTCGAAGTCGATGCCCAGTTCCTGATAGTACGGCTTGAGCCGTTGTTTCCAGGTCTCGGCCCGCTGCTCGTCGAAGGCCGGTGGCTGATGACAGAAAAAATTCACGTTGAACGGCTTGTCGGTCTGTTCGCTGATGGTCGTCAGCGCCTGGCGCAACTGCTCGACATCGAGCATCGCCGCCGGCATCGAACCCAGGCCGCCGGCATTGCAGGTCGCGACCACCATGGCCGGCCCGGTCACCCCGGCCAGCGGCCCCTGGATGATGGGCAACTCGATACCGAGCAGGTCAAGAAGGCGAGTGTCTGGCCACTGGCTCATGTGCGGGGTCTCCGACGGCAGAAGGAAACAGCGTTTTTAGCAGGTGTGGGCCGGGGAGGGCCAGTCGAGTTTTTCAATCGTGCGCCGCAACTTGATCCCGACGGCGGGAGGGTTACCATGCGTGCTTCAGTATCAAGGAGCCTGACCCATGGACGTGAAACTCAAGACCGTCGAACCCTTCACCGTGGCCGGTTTGCAGGTGCGCACCCGCAACACTGACGAGCAGCAGCCCGACACGGCCAGGATCGGCCCGATGTGGCAACGGTTCTTCACCGAAGGGCTGTTCGACACGATCCCGGCCAGGCAGTCGGAGTCGTTCGTCTACGGGGTGTATTCCAATTACGAGTCCGACGCCACCGGCCACTTCGACGTGACGGCCGGGGTGCAGGTGGATGCGACCAGCGCAGGCTACCCCGCCGTGGACATCGAGGGCGGGGATTACCTGGTGTTTTCGGCCAAGGGGCCGATGCCCGATTGCGTGGTTCAGACCTGGGGCCTGATCTGGGCCTACTTCGCGGATAACCCACAGACGCTGCGCCGCTTCACCACCGATTTCGAGGTCTACGGCAGCCCCGACTCGGTGGCGATCTACATCGGCGTTCAGTCCCCGGCCGAGCGCTCCAGCGCGAGCAACTGACGCTTGCGCTCCACGCCCCAGCGATAGCCCGATAGGTTGCCGTCGCTGCGCACCACCCGGTGGCAAGGGATCGCCACCGCCAGGCTGTTGGCGCCGCAGGCCTGGGCCACGGCGCGCACGGCCTTGGGCATGCCGATGCGCTGGGCGATCTCGGCGTAGCTGGCGGTGCTCCCTGCGGGAATGTCCCGCAACGCTTGCCAGACCCGTTCCTGAAAGGCGGTGCCGCGCAGGTCCAGGGGCAGGTCCAGGCCCAGGGCCGGCGCTTCGATGAAGCCCACCACCTGGGCGATCAACTGCTCGAACTCGCGGTCGGCACCGATGAGGTTGGCCCGGCGGAATTTGTCCTGCAGGTCCCGCACCAGCGCGTCCGGATCGTCTCCCAGCAGGATCGCGCACACGCCACGCTCGCTTTGCGCCACCAGGATTGCCCCGAGGGAGCATTGGCCGACGGCGAAACGGATGTCGGTGTTCTGCCCGGCAGCGCGGTAGTCGGCGGGTTTCATGCCCAACACTTTGTCGGCCGCTTCATAGAAGCGGCTGTTGGAATTGAAGCCGGCGTCGTACAGCGCCTCGGTGATCGTGCCGCCATCGGCCAGGCGTTCGCGCACCTTGCGTGAACGATGGGCGGCGGCGTAACCCTTGGGCGTCAGGCCGGTGACAGCCTTGAAGACCCGATGAAAATGGAAGGGGCTCAAGCCGGCGCTTGCTGCCAGTTCATTCAGGCCTGGCAGTTCCTCGGCCGCCTCGATTTGCCGGCAGGCCGCCGCGACTCGGGCCGCTTGTTGGGCGGCGATCTGAGTCTGGTCCCGGGCCACGCGCTTGCTGGGCCGGTAGCCGGCGGCCTGGGCCTGTTCCGGCGTGTCGAAAAATTCGACGTTGCGCGGGTTGGGCAGGCGCGACAGGCTGCTGGGGTGGCAATAGATGCCGGTGGTTTTCACGCCATAGACGAATTGCCCATCGGCGCGCGGGTCCCGGGCGAGTACGGCGGCCCAGCGAGGATCCAGTTCAGGGGCAAGATTGTTCGAAGTGCTGTTCATGGTCGTTATTCCATTGGCCCGTTTTGCCTACAGTAGCGAGCCATCCAAGTGACGACACTCCGGGTCTTGCGGTTGAATTCTGCACCTTCATCCGGCGCTGCGAAGCGTCAGGTTGATCCGCTGGGTACCCAGGCGCGGGTGTTGGCCTTCCTTGAGCGCCAGCACGCCGTGGTAACGCAACCGGTCCACGCCACCCCAGACCACGATGTCACCATGGTGCAACGGGATGCGCAGGCTCTTGTCGCTGCGCTCGAAGCCGCCGAACTGGAACACCGCTGGCAAGCCCAGGGAGATCGAGACGATGGGCGCGGCGAGGGAGCGTTCGTTCTTGTCCTGGTGCAGCGACATCCGGGCGCCGGGCACGTAGCGGTTGATCAGGCAGCTGTCGGGCTCGAAATGCTCGAACTGCGCTTGCTGGGCGGCGGCCTGGGCCAGTTCGCGAAACACCGCCGGCATGTCGGGCCAGGGGTGGCCGGTCTGCGGGTCGTGGGCGGTGTAGCGATAGCCGCTGCGGTCGGTGGTCCAGCCCAGCGCGCCGCAACTGCTCAAGGCCACCGACATGGTAAAGCCACCCGGCGTGACCATCTGCCGGAACGGCGCAGCCTGCAGGACGCTTTCCAGCGCCGGCAGCAAACGGTCGAGCCAGGGCAAGGCGAACCCGCGCAGTACGAAGGATTGTTGGCCAATCTGTTCGATCTGGCCGGACGTGGTGGGCACCTGGTCGGCGAACAGGTCCAATGTGATCGGTGTGTCATGACTACTGCGCATCATGAAAAATGATTCCCAAGGTGTGCCGCCTGCCGCTGTGCACGCGGCTGACGCCATGGCGCATGTTCACCCGATAATAACCGCGAACGCCTTCGACCGGCCGCTGGTGCACGGCAAATACCACGGCGTCGCCCTGTTTCAGATCGATGACCTGGGGTCGCGACTGCATGCGCGGGCGCTGTTCAGTGAGGACAAACTCGCCGCCGGTAAAGTCCTGGCCCGGTTCCGACAACAGGATCGCGACCTGCAAGGGGAACACCTGCTCGCCATACAGATCCTGGTGCAGGCAGTTGTAGTCCTGCGGACCGTATTGCAACAACAAGGGCGTCGGACGCGATTGCCCGGCAGCGTGACAGCGCTGGATGAAGTCGGCGTGCTGGTCGGGATATCGCCCTTCAAGGCCCATGCATTCATTCCAGCGGTTCGCCAGCGGCACCAGCATGGGGTACAACGCCTGACGCAGCTGTTGGATGAAGTCCGGTAGCGGATAGCGAAAATACTGATACTCGCCACGCCCGAACCCATGACGGGCCATGACCACCCGGGAACGAAAAAGCCCGCTCTCTGCGTATAGACCGCTGAGCATTCGACATTGCGTGGCGGGCAGCAGGTTGCGGATGAGCGCGCTGCCGTCCTGCTCGAGGCTGTGTTCCAGGGCCGACCCATCCAGGTGACTTATTCGTTGGGTCAGTGAGGGCAGATGCGGGGGAGTGGGCATGATGACAATCCTTGGTGCAAAGGATTGGTCAGTCTGATGAGTGCTTCGTTGGTCTGCACTCCGGTTCTTGCGGTGCATCAATGTCCTGAGTCGCTCCCATCAGCAGGCACGACAAATCCCCTGTGGCGAGGGAGCTTGCTCCCGCATCGTGCCCACCCTGGTGCCACAAAAATTTCTCAGGGTGAGTCTTTACAGCGCTTTACTGACACTGACGTCGCTGATCACATCCTGGGTATCTCCGTGCAACGCTTGCAGGGCTGCCAAGGCTTCTTCTTCGGTGCCGTCCACGAGTTGCGCGAATTCGAAGCGGCGTTCGCCATTGAGCTTGTACTTGATGACGTATTTGGTCGTCTGGGCCACGGTTTTGCCTTTCTTGAAAGGGCGATGCTCAGCTCAGTTTCGAGCTGGACCGCCGGATGATTTTGATCTTGTGGGTCAGGGTCGGCTTGCGCGTGACGCTGATTGCACGGCGGTTGACGGTGTCGATGGTGATGTTCCAGAAACCGGTGCTCGGCGCCGTGATCCTGGCCGGGAACGTGTCGAACGCGCCGCCGTGATAGGTGTGCCGGCCACCGTTCTTGAAGCTGCGGAAGTTGGCGTCGTTCATCAAACGGATGTTGCACATTTGGGAGCATTCGATGACGACAATGTCGTCTTCGTTCAGGTGCTCGCGCTGGTGAATGAATTTCATGGGCGCCTCCAGAAGGGCTTTTTCTACAAAATCAAAACGATAGCAAGGGGCAATGAGGCGCAGTTTATCAGCCTCGAGTGTTAATATCCGGCCCGCGCTCCAGGCTTTGTTCATTTATCGCAGGTAGCGGGCAAAAAAAGCGGTGCGACACCGGAGCAAAACGGCGTCTGCATTGTCGGAGGATCTTTATTGGAGGAAACATATGAAGCGCAGCGTGTGGGTGTTGGCATTGGCCATGAGTGGATGTGCATCGGTATCGGACATCAACCAGACGCCTCCCACCATGAGCGTCATCTCCGGAAAGAAACCACACGAATATGCCAAATGCGTTGCCGACAAGCTCGCCAGCAGCCGTGGCTCGCTGCAAATGGAGCCGCACAAGAACGGCGTGCGGCTGATCGTCCCGGGCAAACTGTCGACCCTGCCGGCGGCGGTGTTCGACATTGACGAGCGTTCCAGTGGCAGCAGCATCAAGCTGCACGAAAGCATGTCCAACGTGCCGGTGCGTCCGGGCGATGTGCAGGATGCGGCCAACGCCTGTATTTCCGGCTGAACACCGTCAGCGCCTGACGAGCGGGCCGGCCATCGGATAGACTGGGGCCCTCGACAAAAAATGCCGCCACGGTCAACGTTGGCGGCATTGTCATTCATGGAGTCAGTCGATGAAACGCGAGCAGGTGCGCGAGCGCCATGCAGAAGGCCTTATTTATGCCACCCACGTGATTCAGAACCCGGCGAGCCCGGGCGAATGGGTCGTGTTCTTCAAGAAAAGCGCAGGGCGCAGTTTTTTCCTGGTGGATGAGCAGGACGAAGTCGAGTCCTTCAGCCAACTCGATGACCTGATCGAGACCATACGCGGGCTGGGCATCAAGACCGCCGAGATTCACATCTGATGTCCTGTATCGCCAATACAGGACACTCGCTTATTTACAGACCACCACGACACTGCGGCTGCTGAAGTTGCCCACGTCGACCCCCAGGGTCTTCTCGCTTTCCTTGGCCTGGGGTGTGCCGTTGGTGCCGACGATCCGGTAGCCGGTGCCGGCACAGGACGCATCGGCCTTCTCATAGCAAGTCGCCCAGGAGTTGGCCTCGCCTGAGCAGTCGATGGTCAAGCCCTGCTCGCCATTATCGAGATAGGTTTTTTCGGCCGAGGCACAGCCCGCCAGGGCCAGGACTGTGAACAGCGCCAGAAGTGTCTTCATGGGATCGTCATCGAGGAGGGAAGGGCAACGGCGAGGTTATAGCGAATGGCCATTCCGGTACAGCTAAACCCGCCTCGTTCGATGCCCGGGTGGCATCTACTGGAGGCCGGTCTGGTTATTTCTTGCGGCGGGGGCTGCGTGCGGGGGCGCTTTCGCGTTCTTTCGTCGCTGGGGCAGCGCGTTCGTCCTGGAATACCGCAGCAACTTCCACTGCCATGGCCTTGCTAGGCAAGGGACCGGCGACCTGCTCGCCGTGATAGTTGATAATCCACCACTGGCCGTCCTTGCCCTGGCTGACCGAATAACCGTTTGCGTTTCTTGCCGACATCTAACTGCCTCAATTGGCGTGATCAAGGACGCCATGATACGTCAAATGCTCGCAAACAGTGCTCACTGGCGTACAGTGGACCGCTGCAGCCATCGAAACGAAAGGCGATTGAACTATCCGCCGTTTTTTATTTCTCTATGATGGCATCGGTTGGCCAGTGCGGGCATTGTAAGGTGCCCGTCGCCTGATTAGACTGCGCCGAAACTCGTACACACCGCCTTTTCAAGGACTTATATGATCAAGAAATGCTTGTTCCCAGCAGCCGGTTACGGTACTCGCTTCCTGCCAGCGACTAAAGCCATGCCCAAAGAAATGCTGCCGGTGGTGAACAAGCCACTGATCCAGTACGGCGTCGAAGAAGCTCTCGATGCGGGCCTGACTGAAATCTCCATCGTGACTGGCCGTGGTAAACGCGCGCTGGAAGACCATTTTGACATCAGCTACGAGCTGGAAAACCAGATCAAAGGCACCGACAAGGAAAAATACCTGGTCGGCATCCGCAAACTGCTGGATGAGTGCTCGTTTTCCTACACCCGCCAGACCGAAATGAAAGGCCTGGGCCACGCGATCCTGACCGGTCGCCCATTGATCGGCGACGAACCGTTCGCCGTGGTCCTGGCGGACGACCTGTGCGTCAACCTCGAAGGCGACGGCGTCCTGACCCAGATGGTCAAGCTGTACAAGCAGTTCCGCTGCTCCATCGTGGCGATCCAGGAAGTCGATCCGCAGGAAACCAACAAGTACGGCGTGATTGCCGGCGAAATGATCCGCGACGACATCTACCGTGTTCACAGCATGGTTGAAAAACCGAAGCCTGAAGACGCACCGTCGAACCTGGCGATCATCGGTCGCTACATCCTGACCCCGGACATCTTCGACCTGATCGAACAGACCGAACCAGGCAAGGGCGGCGAAATCCAGATCACCGACGCCCTGATGAAACAGGCCCAGAACGGCTGCGTCATGGCCTACAAGTTCAAGGGCAAGCGTTTTGACTGCGGTGGCGCCGAAGGCTACATCGACGCGACCAACTTCTGCTTCGAGAACTTCTACAAGACCGGCAAGGCTTACTGATAGCCGCCGCGCCTCGAAAAACGCCCCGACTGGTTCGGGGCGTTTTTTTGCGCGGGGAAAAGTCTCTCGCAAGCACACAAGTA
>NZ_JACNDD010000020.1:0-61514 GCF_017351395.1 Pseudomonas sp. FW305-28 | reverse complement strand
GTGCCCTATCTGCTTGCCAGTTGGAACTACCAGCGCAGTGGGTTGCGCCCTCTTTTGCGCACGCAGTTCCTTGAAGCGTTTCGCCACTTCAATCCCTACGAGGTGCTCATGCAGCAAACGGGCGCGTCCGCAGCGTCTGGTCTGCGCCGATCGCTGCACCTGTGGCAGAAGTCGATGTTCGCGAACCACATCCTAGTGTCCGAGCGTTTCGATATGGCGCACGGTATCGAAACGCGCTACCCGTTTCTCGATAACCGGGTCACCGCTGTCGCGGCCATGCTGCCTGATGAGTGGCTTGTCGAGGGGGCTGAGAACAAGCGTTTTCTGCGTGAGGCCGTCGCGGCGTTGACGCCCGAGGCGGCGCGTTGCGCAGCCAAGCGACCTTTCGAGGCCCCAGCGGTCTTCGCGCAGCCTGGCGACGGTCCGTTCCGACGCTACCTGCGGGAGGTGCTGCACGACAGTTCTGTGAAGCATTCGGGGATCTTCGATGTACAAGAGCTTCTGCGGCTCGAGGCGCGACTGCCGTCGCTGTCGGGGAAAATGGCGCAACGCGTGGACAGCCTGCTGACGATGGCGCTGAGTTTTTTCGTATTGCAGCAATGCTTCGCGGTGACTGAGTGAACACCGCGATGGCGATTTTCGACGTCCGTTTTCTCATCCTCAGGGTGGGGGAACCTTCAAACAAACAGGCGCATCAGCGCGACACGATGGGGATCAGATCTTGAGCACGCTAGACACATTGCTTCTGTCCGCCGAGCAACTCGAGCGCTACCGTACGCTGCTGGCCGATAAGGGGCTGGCGACCAAACAGCCGCTGCGCATCCCCGCGCGTGCGCCTCAGGCTCGCACTCCGCTGTGCAGCTATCAGGAGCCGCTCTGGTTCATCGATCGCTATGCCGGCGGCGACACCGCGCACAATGTGGTTTACCCAATGGGCCTGCCCGAAGGCGAGATCGATGAGGCGGTGCTGCTGTTGGCCGTTGCCCGGATGATCGAACGCCATGAGATCTTGCGCACGACATTCCGGCAGGATGCCGACGCCGTGGTGCATGTGGTGCACGACTGCTGGCCGCCCGTGCTGGAGCGTGTCGACCTGCGACCGCTGCCCGAGGCGCTAAGGGAAACGAGCGGATGGAAGCTGGTCGATAAGGAGGCCGCTCACCAGTTCGATCTCGAACATGGGCCGCTGATCCGCTTCACGTTATTGACGATGGCACCTGGTAAGCACGTGCTGCTGGTGTCTCTCCACCACATCATTTGCGACACCTGGTCGGTGGCCATCATCGACCGTGAGGTACGGATTCACTACGACGATATTCTGCATGGCCGACCCTGCTCGATTCCGCCGGTGGCGGTGCAGTTTCCCGACTATGCGATCTGGCAGCGCAGCCAGTGCGACAGCGACAGGTATGCGCGCGAGCTGTCTTACTGGGTAGGCCGGCTCGAAGACGCACCGCAATTGCAACTGCCCACTGATTTCCCCGTTCCCCAGCAGCGCAGTCACCGGGCGAACAACAGCCTGGTGCTGGTGCCTGCGCCACTGCTGGAAAAGGTAAAAACCTTCGCCCAGCGCGAGGGCGTGACCCTCTACATGGTGTTGCTGGCCGCCTACAAGATCATGCTCTCGCGCCACACCGGCCAGACTGACATCATGGTGGGTACGCCGCATGCCAATCGCGAGCGCGATGAGCTACGTGACGTCATCGGTTTCACCATCAATTCGCTGGTGCTTCGCACTGAGTTGGGCGATAACACGCCGTTTCGCGAGGCGGTGCAACGGGTAAAGACTTCGGCACTCGAAGCCTACGAGCATCAGGACGTGCCATTCCAGGCGGTGGTGGAGGCTCTGGGTACACGGGGTAAAGGCCAGCAGTTGAGCCGCTATTCGTTGTTCCGGGCCTTCTTTTCCGTTCAGAACATCCAGTGGGCGGACATCCAACTGCCCCAAATCAACACCGGTACGCTGCATCAAAAGCCACGCTTCACGGTTCCGCACCCGACGACCAAGTACGACATTTACATGTACCTGCGTGAACGCGACGGTAAGGTGCTGGGCGGGCTGGAGTATGACGTGGAGCTGTTCTCGCAGGCTCGCGTCGAACGCATGATTCGGGATTTCCTGCGGGTGCTGGAGCAGGGGGTTGATGATTCGCACGTGGGTATCCACGAGCTGCCTCTGCTGACCGCCGAGGAGCTTGCCGAGCGGCAGGCGGCCCAGCGTGGCAAGGCGTGCGCGGGAGGGCCGCCCACCGATATCTATAGTTGCTTCGAGGAAGCCGTGCGGCGCTTTGCCGATCAGCCGGCGCTGGTAGACGAAGGCACGACACTGAGTTATCGCGAGCTGGCCTCGGCATGCGCCGCCTTCGCCGCACTGCCGCAGCGCGCTGACCGCGAGCCACAGCGCCGTCTGGGGATTCTTGCAGATCGATCCTCAGGGATGGTCGTTTCACTGCTGGCTGCCCTGCGCGCCGGGGATCTGAGCATGCTGCTGGATGCCGCGGCACCGGTCGCACGCATCGAGGAGACGGTACAGGCCCATGGCATCGAGATGTTGTTGTGCGACGCCGAGGTCGATATCGCGGGGACTGTGCCGCAGCACTTGATTTCGCGACAGGCGCAGGCCGGCTGCGGTGCGAAGACGCTGCGACGCCACATTCCTGCCCAAACCCCCGCATTCGTCTTCATGACCTCGGGATCGACAGGCGTTCCTAACGCAGTGGTGCTTTCCCATGCAGGCGTGCTCAACGGCCAACTAGCGCAAACCTGTCCTCATCCGATCGGGCCGGGTGATCGGCTGCTCTTGAATGCGCCGACGAGCTCGGCCCGGTTGGTGGGCGAACTGTTGTGGCCACTGCTCAACGGTGCGGCCGTCGTGCTGTGCCGACCAGGCGGGCATCAAGATCCGATTTACTTGGGCGAAATGCTGCAACAGCACCGGATTACGCATTTCAGCGTGGTGCCGCAAGTGCTGTCTGTGTTGCTCGACGAACGTTTGTTGGACCGCTGTCCGGAGCTCAAGCTTGTGTATTGCGTCGGGCAGAATCTGGACGGACAGCTCACGTCGCGTTTTGCGCAAGCCTCACGTGCGACCTTGTATAACAGCTATGCGCAGACAGAGGCCTGTCCGGTGAGTTTCCATGCCTGCGATGGCAGCGAGGGCGAGGGCCTGGTGCCTGTCGGGCGCCTCGCACCCAACACCGTGCTGCACGTGCTCGACGCCTACCAGCAGCCGGTGCCCACCGGCGTGACCGGGGAGATCGCCATAGGTGGTGCGAGTCTGGCACAGGGTTACCTCGGCAACCCGCGGCTCACGGCTGAGAAATTCATGCCCGATCCCTTCGGCGAGCCCGGTGCGCGACTTTACCGCAGCGGCGACCTGGGTACCTGGAACGAGAGGGACGAGCTTGTGCTTCTGGGGCGCAGCGACCATCGGGTGAAGATCCGCGGCTACCGGATCGACTTGGCAGAGATCGAGTATGCGCTGACCGCCATCGAAGGGGTCGAGGAGGCCGTGGTGGTCGTCTCGGCCAGCCCACATGGCGAGCCCATTCTCTTGGCCTATGTGAAGGCGCAGCCACTTTCCGTGGAGAAAGTCGGTCGGTTGGCGCAGCTGTTGAGGGCGCGCTTTCCCGTCAAGCGCAAGACGGTGCAGGCGCCGCTGTCCGAGCAGTTGCGCACAGTCCTCCAGGCGAAGCTGCCGTTTTACATGGTGCCGGCGCGCATCGTTCAGCTCGACGAGCTACCGCGTGGCCGTACCGGCAAGATCGATCGCGTCGCGCTGGCCGAGCGCGAGAGCCCGCAGGAAGCGGCCGGGACCAAGCCCGACGGAACGCCCAGGACCGATCTGGAACGCCAACTGATCGTCATCTGGCGGGATGTCTTGGATCTGCCAGCCGGCCAGGCCATCGGCATTTACGACAGCTTCTTCGAGTTGGGCGGTCACTCTCTCAGCGCGGTCAAGATCGTCAAGCGGATCCAGTCCGAGCTGGACGTGAAGCTGGAGGTCCGGTACGTGTTCGAGGCTGTTACGATTGCAGGGCTGAGTGAGCTGATTGCGTGGACATGCGATACGTCGAGCTTCGAGGACATTGAACTCTAAATGGCTTGCACCAATACATCGAGGACATTGGCCCCTTACATCCGTCTGTTCGAAGCCACGGCGCGCACGCATGCCGCGCTGCCGGCCGCGGAGGATCGCGACGGTTGCGCCAGTTATGCCCAACTCGACGGCATGGCGAACCGCTTCGCCGCCGAACTGCGGCGCTCAGGCGTCGAGCGGGGCGCTTTCGTGGCCATCGCCTGCGAGCGCGGCGTGCTCACGCTTGCGGCGATCCTGGCGTTGTTCAAGTTGGGTGCCGCCTACGTGCCGCTCGACCCCCTGCTACCGCTGGCGCGCAGGCAACGCATGCTGGCGTCGAGCGGATGCGCACGGGTGCTGGTGGAAGCCGATGGGGGCGATCTGCGAGCAGACTGCCCCGTTGTCGATCTGAAACAGTGGGCGGCGCTGGGGCCGTTGTGGGACGAAAGTTTCACTGGCGGTGGTGCCGAAGACCCGGCCTATGTGATTTTCACTTCGGGCTCAAGTGGCGAGCCCAAGGGCGCTGTGCTCTCGCAAGCCAATTTACTGAACCATCTGTGGGCCAAGGTCGAGGACCTTGGCCTGAGCCACGATGACCGGATAGCGCAGACGGCGCCGTTCGGCTTCGATCTGTCGGTTTGGCAGTTTTTGGCCGCGGGCCTGGTGGGCGCCTGCGTGACGGTGATGGACCGCGAGACAGTCGCCTATCCACCCTCGCTGCTCGAAGCGATGGTCAACCGCAGCGTAACGGTATTTCAAGCGGTTCCCAGTTACTTGTCCGTGTTCGTCGATGCCGTTTCGCGCCGTCCGGGTGGAATGGGCGAGGGGCTTCGGGTCGCGGTCACCGCTGGCGAAACGCTGCCGGTGGCACTGGTGCGCCGCTGGTTTGATTGTTGTGAAGTCCCGTTGATGAACGCCTATGGCCCCACGGAATGTGGTGTCGACGTGACCCACCATCTGATGCGTCGCGCCCCGCTGGGCGATAGTGTTCCGATCGGCAAAGCGATACCGGGCGCGGTACTCCATATCGTCGATGCCGATCTTGAATGTGTCCCTGAGGGGGAGAGCGGCGAACTGCTGATAGGGGGTGTCGCTACCGGAATGGGCTATATCAACGCGCCAGCAGCGACCGCGGCTGCCTTCGTGGAGCTTCCGGCCTTGGGCGGTCGTTTCTATCGCAGTGGCGACCGCGTCCGTTGCCGCGCCGGTGTCCATGAATACCTGGGTCGGCTAGACCTGCAGATCAAGCTGCGCGGGCACAGGATCGAACCCGAGGAGATTGAAGTCGCGCTGCTGCGCGAAGCGGGTGTGCGGGCCGCCGCGGTTGTTTTGCACCAGGAGGGCGCTCGCGCCGAACTGGTTGCCCTCGTGCAGCCTGAAGAACAAGGCATGAACGTGGAGCTCGCCGGGTACCTGAGGCAGCGCTTGTCGGCGACGCTACCGAGTTACATGGTCCCCAACTTTATCGAATTCGTGTACGAGATGCCGCGTAATGCGCGTGGCAAGACTGATCGCCGCGGGGTCGAGCAGTTGCTGGGCATGTTGAAACCTTTCGAAGTCTAGGAGCCACAAACTTGCGTATCGCCAACCGACTTCTCCACCGTATCGCCGAATGCGATTATTTGTACCGTAACCTGCTGAATCGGCGTGCCACGCGCGAATTTCGTGATCACCGCAGCGTCCTCTGCGCAGAGGGGCAGCGCGTTATGCAAGAGCTCAACGAAAATGGCTTGGCCTTGAGTAGCATTGACCGTTTTCCGGGCATGCAACGCTTGTTCGACGAACTGCGCGAGCGCGCACAGTATGTCGAGGCGCGAAGCCGCAAAGTCGTACCTGCCGGCTCGGACCAGGCCAAGACCTATGCCTTCATGTCCAACGTGCTTGGCTCATATCCTCACTTCGATCCCAATAGTATTTTTGCCCGTTTCGCGTGCCAGTCGCCGATTCTCGAGATCGTGAATGGCTACTTCGGGATGTTCACCCAACTGCGTAAGTATGCGGTGTTCAGGAACGCATTCTCCAACCATTCGGAGAACGGGAAGTGGCACCGTGACGGCGCCTGCGACGCGATGGTCATGCGTGTTTTTGTCTACTTCGAAGACGTCAACGAACGCAATGGCGCCATGCGCTACGCTCGCGGCACTCATCATAGAAGTCTTCGCGGCAGTCGCGAAACTATCGACAGCGCCCAATTGGAGGCCATGTCCGTTTCATGTGGCGGGCCCTGCGGCACACTTGTCTTTGCCGATACGCGCGGCTACCACCGTGCAGAGAAGTTCACCGAGGGTGGGCGCTGGCTCTACTACGGCATGTTCACGTCGCCCGGGTTCGGCGCGGACTACTTCCGGCGTCAGGAACATCGCCAGGCGCAGCACGGTGATCCCGTCTCCTGGGCGTTATCCAGCCCGCAGACGCTCGCCGACAACTTCCGGTCTGTCCCATGAGCGCGAACGATCAACCATCGGCAGATCGACTGGAGCCTTCGCCAGGTTCGGAACACACCTGGCAGGCGCGGCTTACCTGGGGACAGCGGCAAATGTACCGCGCGATGCAGCTCGATCCTCAAGCCGAGCACTTCCACATGACTGACATGCTGCTGTTGCGCGGGCAGATCGACCTGGAACGCCTGTCGCTCAGCCTGGCGCAAACCTTCGCCGCGCATCCGGCGTTGCATATCCGGCTGGTGCCGTCTACCGACAGCGCGGAAGGTGTCGTGCAGCGCTTCGACGGCCTTATGCCGGTCGACTGCCTTGTGCATGACTGGTCCGGGCTGCCATCCAACGAGATCGAAGCCCGGCTGGCCGAGATACGTACAAGTTTTGGCCGAGCACCGTTCGATCTCGCGGCAGGACCACTGTTTCGCGTTACGCTGGTGCGCACCCGCACTGACGAAGCCTACCTGTTGATGACGTTGCATCATCTATTGGCCGATGACTGGTCCATGGGGCTGCTACAGCAGGACTTGGCAGCGCGCTACACCGGCGTTTCGATCACGGCTGAAGCGCCAGCACCGTACTTCGAGTTCGCGCGCCACCAGGAGGCTTGGCTACAGTCGCGCGAGGGTGCCAAAGCGGTCGCTTACTGGACGGCGCTTCTCCAGGCCCTGCCGGTGCGCTTTCCCATCCCGGCCGATCGGCCGCGCCCGACAACGCCCCTATTGGGGCGTGCCACTGTGAGTGGCAGGTTGGCGGGGGAGGTCTCGCAGTCGTTGAGGAAGGTGGGGCGCGATGCGCGTGGCACCCTGTTTCCCGTGATGTTGGCGGCCTACAACGTGCTGCTGTGGCGGCTTTCACGGTGCTCGCAAGTGCCGGTTGCGACCCTGGTGGCCAATCGTGAAGATGGCACGTTCGACCGAACGGTGGGGCTGTTCTTCAATACCATTGTCCTGGTGTCCGATGTCCGGTCCGAGCAGCCGTTCTGCGATTTTGTCGCACAGGTGATGGCCACGACACTCGATGGCATGCAGCGCCAGGCGGTTCCGTTCCAGTATCTGGTCGATCGCCTCTGTCCGATGAGGGATCCGGCGCGCGTACCCTTCACCCAGGCGATGTTCTCGTTCATGGCGGGAGCGGGCCGGCGTTTGCGCATCGCAGATGCTGAGCTTGAGCAGTTCGGTGGCATCGACACTGGATCGGCCTACGACCTCAAAGTCACGGCCTACGAAAAAGACGACGGCGTGGAGATTTTGTTCGAGTACGATGCGGACCTCTTCAATGCCACTACTGTGCGGGCTTGGCACAGCACCTATCTGAACATCCTGGCGGACGCCGCGGCGCAACCCCGCGCGCCAGTGCAAACGCTGGGGTTCACTCAGACCGATCACAAGGGCAGCGTCCTGGTTGTACAGGACACATGGGGAGCCCCAGTGCCGCCCGGCTTCGCGGGTGAGCTGTGCCGCCACCAAAGTGGGGAAGTCGTGCGTACGGGAATCCTGGCGCGACGGACCGCGGAGGGCCGCATTCAGCCTTACGAGGTGAGGCCTGCGTTTTTCGAGGTGGAGGGTAGGCGGGTTGAAGTCTCTGCAATCGAACACTGCGCGCAAGCCGTCACCGGCGTTCGTCAGGCACTGCTGACTTTCGATGAGACCCGCGGCCTTGCCATCCACCTAGTCGTCGAGGCCGGGGTATTCCGCCTTCCGGCGTTGCGCCGGCATCTTTTCGCATCGCTGCCGGCATTCTGTGTACCGAGCCTCTTTCGCATTATTCCATGGGTGTCAGAGTCGATCGGCGGTATCCCGGACCTCGACGAGCTGTGGCAGACCGGTCGAGAGGCCGAGAGCTTCTCGAGCAGCCAAGAGCCGCGTGACCCGCACGAGACCCAGGTGCTGGACATCTGGTCGCAGGCCTTGGGCATTTCCTCCCTTGGTCCAGACGATGACTTCTTGGGCTCGGGTGGCAATTCGCTGACGGCGGCATTGATCGTCGCGCAGACCAACGGCCACTTCGGCTGCTCGATCACGCTTCGCCAACTATTCGATGCCCGCACTGCAGCCCGCTTTGCCGTCTTGACGTACCCGAACCAGGCCAGCGCCAAAGTACGGCCTTGGTATGAACAAACACAGGTACGCAGTGCCCACTCGGCTCAGATCGAGGCGGACGGCAGCATGTCTTATCCGGTGTCCGAGGCGCAGGCGCGCATGTGGATACTGGACCGGCTAATCGGCCCGTCCGACCGTTATGTCCTGAAAAATGTCTATCGCGTCGACGGACCGCTCGACGCCGAGGCGCTCGGCACGGCGTTCGCGGCGTTGGTCCGTCGACATGAGCAATTGCGCGCCGTCTTTCTGGAGACCGATGGGCTGGTGCGCCAGTGCATCCTGCCAGTTGAGCGTGTGGCGCTCAACGAAACATTCTGGGATTCGCTGCCTGGCTCAGAGTCGTCTCCCCCCGCATCGATCGCGCAGGCGGTCGATGCGCTTTTCGACCTGCGCACGGGGCCGTTGGCCCGTGCGCTGCTGGTGCGGACCCGTGACCCCGCCGTCCATTTCCTGTACCTGACGCTTCACCACATTGTGGCGGACGGTTGGTCATTGGGGGTGCTCTTTGACGATTGGTTGCGCCTCTATAGCGGTGACCGGACCTTGCCCGCGCTGCCAGGGCAGTACCGCGACTACTGCTGCTGGAAAGCCTCGCATGCTGTGAAGGCAACAGTCGGGGCCGACCTGAGCTACTGGCGCGAGCGACTGGCGGGCGCGAGCGCTACGTTGTCGCTACCGGCGCGAGTCCGGGGAACGGACGTTTCGCAGCGGGGAGGGCGCCATGGGTTTCGGTTGTCTGCGCCGCTGTACAAGCAGTTGAGTTCCCTCGCTGGGGCAGAGAACGCAACCGTCTACGCCGTGTTGCTGGCCGCCTTTGCAACAGTGCTGTCGCGGCATACGGGGCAGAGCGACCTGAGCATTGGCGTACCCATCGCGAACCGCAACGAAGTGGGCACTGACCGAATAGTGGGGCTGTTTGTCAATACGGTCGTGATGCGCTTGCGTATTGATGCGTCCGCTTCGCTACGCGATTTGCTGTTGGTCGCGCGCGACACGGTGCATGAGGCCCTTGCGCATGGGGCGGCGCCGTTCGAGGCGGTTGTCCAGGCGCTGCAACCGCAACGGCATATGGATGCTTCGCCGTTGTTCGAAACCATGTTTACGTTCCAGAATCTGCCACCGGTGCCCTCCGTGCCGGGCGAACTTTCCTTAGGGGGGGTACGACAGCCAGCCGCGCAGGCGAAGTTCAAGCTGGGTTGCACGCTGACGCTGGTGGAGGGGATGGCCTATGGCGAGCTGGAGTTTCGCGAAGACTTGCTCGATTCGGCACTGATAGAGCGCTTCGCCGCCGATTATGTCTCGGTTCTGACGCAATGGGCGCAGCGGCCGGATTCAACCTGTGGGGCATTGCGCGTGAGTATTGCGCGACCAAGGCCGATTGCCGCGGCAAGCGCGCCCAGCCTGGTTGGCATGCGGGCCCTCTGGGAAATAGTCCATAGACAAGCGCAGCGCACGCCGGATCGGGCTGCGCTTCGCGACCGGCTGACCGTGTTGTCTTACACACAGCTCGATACGCAGTCCGCACGTATCGCCGCTGCGTTGCGCGCCCTGGGCCTGGGGCACCACGCTCGGATCGGCCTGTGCATGCCTCGTTCGCCGCAGGCCATCATATGCCTGCTGGGCATTTTGCGCGCGGGTGCGGCCTATTGTCCGATGGACGCCGATGGGGACATTGAGGTTTGGCGCGAACAAGCCCACGGTGCACGGCTCGATGCGCTGGTGATGCGGTCCGACGACCCAGTGCAAGTGAACGGCCTGCGAATATTATCGTTCGAGCATCTGGTGGCCCTGGGCGGGGAGGAGGTACCCAGTGCCGCTCTCCATCCCCAGGCGACTGCCGTGGTGTTCCGAACTTCAGGATCCACTGGACGGCCGAAGTATGTGAGCGTACCGCACGAAGGCATTCTGGCGCTCATTGCCTGGGCCTGTGACACCTATGATCCCGAGACCTATCGACACAGCACGTTGGCAACCTCGTTGGGCTTCGATGTGTCGTTGTTCGAGATGTTTGTCCCTTGGGCCCTGGGTGGTTGCGGTGTGCTCATGGACCATTTGCTCGTACCGTACGGGGGCGAACCACCGCTCAGCTGCGTCAGTGGCACACCGTCCCAGGTACGGGCCTTGCTCGAGCAGCGGTGCTTCCCTGTTGGGGCGGTCACGTTGAATGTGGCGGGTGAGGCGCTGCCACCTGATCTGGTGCAGCGAATCTTTGAGCAAACGCAGGTGCACCGGATCGTCAACCTGTACGGGCCGACGGAATGCTCGATTTATGCGAGCTGCGAAGACATCCGGCGCAATGGCGGCCCTATCGAAACAGTGCGTATCGGTCATCCGCCGCCTCACGTTTCGATGTACGTGATCGACACCATGGGGTGTGAAGCCCCCGAGGGCGTCGCCGGCGAAATCTGCATTGGCGGCCGAGGCCTGGCACACGGCTATACCGGGCAGGCCGCATTGACGGCCGAACACTTCCTACCCGACCCTTTCTCTGGCGTACCCGGCGCGCGCATGTATCGAACGCGGGACATCGGACGAGTCGATTCCGAAGGGGCAGTGTCCTACCTTGGGCGTGCGGACGGGGTGCAGAAGCTGCGTGGGATCTGGGTGAATTTCCATGAGCTTGCAGCCGATATCCGCGCGTGTCCCGGTGTAGGCGATGCCGTGGTGTTACCGATCCCGGCACAGGAAGGCGAGGGCGAGACCGGCGTGGTCGCATTCTGTGTGCCTGAGGACGGGGCACACTTTGATGAGGCAAGCCTGCGCCGCTTGTTTCGCCAGCATGTGGGGCGTACACGGCCCTTGGCCTATGGCAGGATCATCAACCGTTTTGTCAGGCTCGATGTGCTGCCGCTTACGCCAAACGGAAAAGTCGATCTGCAATCGCTCGCGTCGCTGGTTCCTGGCAGGCCGGTGCGCCCGAGCGGGGCAGTGGTGCAGACCGACCTACTGTGGCATGCGCTGCGCGACGCCTGGAGCAGGGCGCTGAACGTCGAGTATCTGGACGAGAGCGACGACTTCTTCGTCCAGGGCGGCCATTCGCTGCTGGCCCTGCGCATGCTGGGGGACATCGAGGCCTCCACGGGGCTTGCGCTGCCATTTGCTTCGATCTTCGAATTTCCGGTATTCGCCGAGTTTGTCGAAGAAGCCGCCAGGGTTGCACGCATGCAGGCTCGACCTGATGCGGCGGCAGGGCCAATCCAGCGGGTGAGGAGGGGAGACGGCAGTCACTTGCCGGTTTCCGCGGCGCAGCGGCGGCTGTGGTTCCTCGATCAGTTCGAGCAGGGGACACACCACAACGTACCCATCATGCTGCATCTGCATGGGGCGACGGATGCCGATCGATTGATACAGGCTGTGCGGGCGTGTTTGCACTGCCATGAGGTATTTCGCACTTCGTTCCATTTCGTCGATGGCGACATTGTGGCGAGCATCGCTGATGCCACCGCCATAGAACCGTTGCTGGATGACTGGTCCATGTTGACGCCCCAGGCGCGTCGGGACCGCGAGTCAGCTTGGCGTCAAGACCAGGCGACTCATCGCTTCGACCTGTCACGTCCAGGCCTCGGGCGGGTTCAACTGGCTCGCCTGGGGCACGATGAGTGGTTGCTGGCGATGGTATTCCATCACATCGTCACCGACGGTGCGTCTATCGCACTGTTGACGCGTGAAATTGGCCAGCGCTACGGGTGCCCGGACAGCGTACCGGCGCCGCAACTGCAATACGTGGACTATGCCGCCTGGGACCGCCGAAATGCCAACAACCCAGCTCATCAGGAACACTTGGCCTACTGGACGACGCAATTGAGTGATGCGCCCGCTTTCCTGTCGTTACCTGCCGACTATCCGCGGCCAGTGGTGTCCAGCCACGCCGGAGCGGCTCACGCGTTTCTCCTGCCAAGGGAAGAGCTGGAGGATGCCGGCCGGTTATTTGCACAGCTTGGCGTGTCACGCTTTACCGGACTGCTCACGCTTTTCAAGCTTGCGGTGCACCATCACACCGGCAGTCGCGACATTTGCATTGGCACGCCGGTGACAAACCGCCGCGCTTTGCCGACGCACGTGATGCAGGGGTATTTCCTCGACATGCTGGTCATCCGCACACGATTTGTGGCGACCGACACCCTTGCCGATCTCATCGCCAATGTGAGCGCGCTATGCAGCGCAGCCTTCCGTCACCAGGCCCCCGGCTTCGATGCGATCGTTGAACGGCTACAGCCTGAACGGACATCGGGCTATCACCCCATGTTCCAGTTGGCTTTCGTCTACACGGACGGTGCCGCGCCCGATAGCGAGACCCCCGACCTTCGTTGGGTCGCCTCGCAAGGGGGCAATCGTGGTGCACAGTTCGACCTGACCTGCCATTGCAACGAAACGCTGGAAGGGCTGTGGGTGACGTTGGACTACAAGACCGAGTTGTATGCGCCGCAGACCATCGTTCGTTTTGGCGACTATTTGCGCCGTTGCCTGGCGTTACTCCGACACCAGGTGCAGGAACCCATTGCGTCCTTTCCTATTGCACACGCGCCAGAGTCCGTGGGGCGCATCGCCGTGGGCCCGCAGGTGGTTGACAAGCGCCTGGCGGATGGTTTCGAGCGTCAGGCATCGCTCAACCCTGATGCCATTGCGGTCAAGACCACGGCAGGAGATTTCAGCTACGCGACGCTCGAGACACAGGCGAATCGGTTGGCGGCCCGCTTGTTGCGAGATGGCCTGCAGCCGGGAGAACGAGTCGCCGTGTGCCTGGAGCGAAACGAGTCGTTGCTCGTTGCGTTATTGGCCATCAGCAAGGCGGGCGGTTGCTTCGTGCCGTTCGATAGCCAGACCCCATTACTTCGCCTGCAAGGGATTCTCACGCGCCACGCTATCCGCCGCCTGGTCACTACCCACGCGCTCCTTGCTCCGCTGTCAGGCGTGGCACAGCCCTTGGCGCTTTCACACCTTTATGACTTTGGAACATTCACCGTGGCCCCGGCCTGGCCCGGGGTCGGTTGCATTGTGGGTCGGCAGGACTGGGCTGGTGAAAGTGACGAGCGCGTGTCTGCCCAGCGCAGTTCCCGGTTGCCGGCCTATGTCATCTTCACCAGCGGCTCGACGGGTATGCCCAAGGGCGTCGTGATCGGACATGCAGCCGCTTGTTCGACGATCGACTGGATTAATGCACGTTTCGGTATAAAAACCGGTGACCGCCTGATGTGGTGTGCTTCCGTCGGATTCGACCTGTCGATCTATGATCTGTTCGGCACGCTTGCTGCGGGCGGCACGGTGTGTGTCGCCGACAGAGGCATGTTGGCGGATCCGGTCATTCTGGCGTCATACCTGACCCATTGGGAGATCACCATCTGGAATTCCGCGCCCGCAGCGCTGCAGTTCGCACTCTCTGGATGCGAGGTGCTTGGCGCAGCCTATCGCTGCGACTCGTTACGCCTGGTCATGCTCAGTGGCGACCGGATCCCGGTCAAGCTGCCTGCCGCCGGTAGCGTGCCATTTCCGAATGCGCACTGGCATGCACTGGGGGGCGCGACCGAGGCCGCGATCTGGTCGAATCACTACGAGATAGGCGATAGGGAGGGCGCTTTGGCGATTAGCCGCACCCCAGCGATTCCTTACGGCCGCGCGTTCGGGGCCGCGACTTACTATGTCATGAACAATGATTTCCAAGTCTGTCCAGATGGCGTGGAAGGCGAGCTGTTCATTGGCGGTGGCTGCCTGGCGGACGCTTATCTGGATGCGCCGGATCTGACCGCGGAACGTTTCTTGCCCAACCCGTTCGAGGCAGGAGCCAGGCTCTATCGCACGGGGGATCGTGCCAAGCGCGACGCGTTCGGCACCTTATGGATCCTGGGGCGATGGGACAACCAAGTGAAGGTCCGCGGCCATCGTATCGAACTCGGCGAAGTAGAGAATACGCTCCAAGGGCTGGACCAGGTGAAGTGCGCAGTGGTGCTGAAGGACGCGTTGCGCGATGCGATCTATGCATATGTCGAGTGTCATGCGCCTGGCGTCCTTGATTGTGCGGAGATACATCAGCATCTGGCCAACCGTTTGCCTTACTACATGATACCGAGCGCTATTTATCCTATCGAAGCCTGGCCGATGACAGCCAACGGCAAGCTTGATCGCGGGCAGCTCTCACGTTCCCATGAAGACGTTGAGGCCAAGCGTCATCATGCGCCGCTTCCCGCCGCCGGCACGGTCGCTCACCAGCTCGGGGCCATCTGGGAGGCGGTGCTGCAGGTCCCTGTGAATGACCCTGACCGAAGCTTTTTCGATTACGGTGGCTCGTCGCTCAAGGCCATCGAGATGTTGCACAAGGTAGCTGCGCATTTCGGCACGGCACTGCGCGTGAGGGACATTTTTCATCACCAGACCCTTTCGTTGTTCGCCACGTGCATCGAACGGCGAGGGGCAAACGCCTACGCGTTGGAGGGCAATGATGCAGTGACCCTGTGGAAGCCCGGAGACGCCGCGCTGCCTGCACTTGTCCTTATCGCGCCACCCGGCGCGGACGGCGCATGCTATGCCGCGCTGATGGACGAACTGTCCCCATTGCCCAGCGCCATATACACCGTATCGTTGACGCTGTCCGTCCTGCGACGTTGGCATGAGGGGCTTGACCACACGATTGACGCCCTGTGCCTGGAGCTGGCCTGCGCCATCGCAGACGCAGGCATTACGAAGTTCGTGCCTTGTGGCTGGTCTTTTGGCGGCACGCTCGCTGCGCACATCCAGAGGCACGATGGGGAGCGGAAATTATCACCTCCGGCACTTTCATTGCTTATCGACAGTTTTGAGGCGGACGTTGTCGCCTGCGCAATAGCATCCGGAGAAAAAAGCGGGAGGTCATTTGACGGACCGATAGGCTCTGGCTTGTTGCCGGTCGATGCAGATGACGCTGCAAGGGCCGAACTGGTATCGCTATCATTCGCGGTGTTGCAGGCGGGCAATGGCAACAAGACGATCCCGGCGCAGAGCCGTATCGAGCTGATTGAAAGTATGCGCGGCGCCAGTACTCGAGCTTCGGCCAGTTGGCCTGGACAACGGCTACTGCGTACCGATGTACTCGATGCACATCATTACGAGATGCTGCATCAACCTTGGGCGAAGGAAGTGGCCACATGGATCAAGACATGCCTGGGGCGCACCCATGAGTTCCAGTTTTTGACTATGCAGAGGGATTAATGAGCATGCAAACCGGAATTCTCATCGTGTCTCGTGAGCGAGCCTCTTGGCTGGTTTTCTGTGTGATCGCCGGGCTGGCATCTTCTTGCGCGGTCATCCTGGCGATTCGGGAAATTGCCCTCGTGCTGGCGGATGCTGGCTCGGGACCTGCCTTCTCATGGCGCATATTCCTCATCGCGCTGGCCGTGAGCATCCTGGGCGGCCTCAGCTCGCAGCTTGCGCTTGGGCACCTGGGTGTGCGGCTTGTGCACGAGCTACGGCTCCACGTTGCGCAGCGTATACTCCAGCTTCCCTATCGGGAGTATGAGCAACAGGGGTTCTCCCGCATGTACGCCATGCTCTCGGATGACGTTACCAAAGCGTCAACCGCACTTGGCACGTTACCTATGTGTGTGGTCTGCATAGGGCTGGTGGTGTTCGGGCTCGGTTACTTGCTGTTGCTTTCACCCTGGCATTTCGCGCTGGTAGCGGTGGTTTTGTTTTTGGGCATCGTCATTGCTCGCTATGCCTCGGCCCGCACCAGTCGCGCGCTGCGGGAGGTGCGGGCGCTCGAAGATCAGATGCAGGACCTGTACCGCGCCATGATAGAGGGGGCGAAAGAGTTCCGCTTCAGCACACGGCGGCGGCGAGACTTTCTCGCCTCGGTACTTTCACCGCTGAGTTCGCGGCTCGCGTCGCGCAAACAGGCGAGCGGGGCGTTGTGGAGCGTGACGGTGCAATGGAACAACCTGGTCTTCTTCCTGCTGCTGGCGGTGGTGGCTATCCTGCCGCGGCATATGCCGATCAGCGACGCGAGCACCATGACCACCTACGCTTTGGTGCTGCTGTTGTTGCGTGCGCCCATCATGGCATTGATGGAATTGGTGCCGACGGTCCTGGCCGGAAAAGTCGCGCTCGACCGACTGGCGCAATTGGATGTGGCTCATTCTGCGAGCAGTACGGAGGAGCCGTCGGTGACGCCATCGATCCGCACCCTGGCGCTGCGCAGCGTCTGCTTCGACTATGCGGCGGAACCAGGCGAGGCGGGCGTTCGCCTTGGCCCCATCGACTTGTCGTTAAGGTCGGGAAAAATCATCTTCATTACTGGCGGTAACGGCTCCGGCAAGACTACGCTGGCGAAACTGTTGTCAGGTTTGTACGCCCCGAGTGAGGGCAGTGTCTTGCTCGATGGTGTGGAGCTGAAGCCTGATGTGACGACCGTGTTGCGGCATTACGCCAGTGCAATCTTCAGCGATTTTTTCGTGCTTCCCTACGAAGGGCAGCGCAGTAACGTTGCCATAGATCTCGCGTCTTGGGAAAAGCGGCTTGGGCTGGATGACAAACTCTCGGCAGCGAGCGAGTGGCGCTCGGCGCCGCGTCTTTCTCAAGGTCAGCGCAAGCGCCTTGCATTGTTGAATCTTGTCGCACAGGACAAGCCTGTCTGTCTCTTTGACGAGTGGGCTGCGGATCAGGACAAGGATTATCGTGATCTATTCTATCGACAGCTTTTGAGAGAGCTGGCGGCAAAGGACAAAATCGTGATTGTAGTCTCGCACGACACCGACTATTTTTTTGTCGCTGATATTGTTATTCACATGAAGGACCTGAAGGTCACCCACATCGAGGAGAAGGATCAATGAGCTGGGACCATGAAGATACGGAGTTCAATGTTGTCGTGAATCACGAAGAGCAGTACTCGATCTGGCCTCTCTACAAGGAGATACCAGCAGGCTGGAGAACCGTCGGTGTCCAAGGGAAGAGGGCGGTGTGTCTCGATTACATCGAAAAGACCTGGACCGACATGCGTCCGCTCAGCCTGCGCAAGGCGATGGAGAACTCATCGAGCAGTTCCTCTTGAGTCGCGAACCCATGGACAGGTCGGGGATGATAGCGCTCGCGCCCTCTGTTTTTCGCGTTCAACCATCGAAGGTCACACCGACGAAATATTGCAGCTTCTTTGTCGTCCATCCCCAGGGCAATCTGATGCTGCCCTGTTTCGCCAAAGGTGCAAGTATCGAGGGGGACTTCGAGGCTATGGCGAATATGGGCGGGGTCAGCGCGCAACTGCTCGGCGATATGCATTTAAAGAGCAACCATTGCGATGTGCTGCATAAGCGTTTTGGTGCCTGGACGTATTGCAGTGAGCCTGAGCGGGATGATGTGGGTAAGAGTGTAGGGAACGTGAAGGCATTTCCCTTTCACAGGCACCATCTGTTTCCACATGTCGAGGTGATTCCTACGCCTGGACACCGTCCCGGGGGGACTTGCTTCCTGGTTGAAATGGATGGCTTTCGTGCTTTGTTCGCGGGTGACAACGTTGGCTATGATGGGGCGAATTGGACGGCCTTTCCCTCTAAATCGGGCAAGGAGGCGTTGCGGCAATCACTGTCGGTACTTGCCGACTGCGAGTTCGATGTGCTGTATGCGATCACGCTTGCGGTAGAGCCTGTGTGTTCGATCAGCCTCCCAACCGCTGAAGCACGCCAGTGTTTTTTCAACGACGTGGCCGTCCAGGCCGGCCTCGTCTGACGTCCGTTCTTTATCATGCCTATCTTCCCCGAACTCAAGCAGGCATTTATCCAGCGGGTGGAGCAGAACTTCCGCCCGGGGCATCGTGGCGGCATTGTGCAGTTCATCGTAGGCGAGCAGCCCGAGGGACGATTCCATGCGACGTTGACCGATAACGTTCGTTTCTCGGACGGCACACACAGGGCGCCGGACGCCAGCATCGAGATGTCAGAGGATATGTTCCAGGGATTGGTAGAGCACCCGGAACAACCTCTGCGCTGTGGTGCCAAGATGTCCGGCGACCAGGCATTATTGTCACTGATCGCGTTGGCGGCGCATGGGGAGGGCGCGACTGGCCCGGCCCGGCTACGCACGATCGATTCCCGCGCACAGAACTGGCTGCGGCTGGATCCGCCGATTTGCCGTCGTCCTTCGATCAATTCCTCAGGGCTGCTTTGGGCGTTGCATTTCAGCGTGCCCTTGGTCCTGACATCGATGCTCGGCGAGGGCGGTTGGCGGATGACGATAGAGCGTCTGTTTGAGCAGTACGGCCAGTTGCCGCTGGTTGGGCTCGATGCGGACGTCCTGGGCGCGTCGCTGGACTTATCGACATTGGGCGCGCTCATCCGTGACGCGCTCCACGGTGGTGAGGCTCTAGTCTACAGTGGCGGATGCGCGCTTCCGGGCCCCATGTGCGAGGCATTTACGCTTCCGCTGCTAAAGCCCACCTGTTTCAGTCGTCCTCAGTTGTGGATGGGACGTCGCGACGAAGCGGCTTGCACCCGGCTGCATAGGGACTTTCTGCATGCGTTTATCGGACAGGTCAGTGGCGTCAAGACCTTCATGATAGCTCCGCCTGAGGAGGCGCAGTACCTGTATCCCGGCGCATGCTTCAATATGTTCCAATTGGCCCGGTTTGATCCGTTCCAACCAGATTTCATCCGTTTCCCTCTCGCTCAGCAGGCAAAGTTCCTGACAATCACTCTTCACCCAGGCGAGTTGCTTGTTTTACCTGCAGGCTGGTTTCATACGGTGCGAAGCAACGGTCTGGTGATGTCGATCAATCGTTTTATGCGTGAAGAGGCCTGGGCTTCCTTCTCTGGACGCATTGAAGCGGCACCGGCCGACGTAGCGCTGCAATGGATCGAGCAACTGAGCTAGGGTTTGCGATCCATGTCCGTATCAACGGACCTTTCTACACACGCTTGCTGCAAACGTGATGGGTGACATTTTTTGAAAGGCGTTGTTCATGCATGCCAGGTGCAGCGGCAGATCGGCACTTGACCTTGGAAAAATCAAACGACGGCTCATTCGCATATTTAAAGAACCTCAATGGCGAAAAAGCCTGCACAGGGCGTCACCTGGGCTGATCATTGGCTGCACATAATGTATATTATGTTAAACCAGATGCCATGTTAGAAATGTTCATGAGGCTCATAAGGTACTGATTCGACAAACCCGCTTCTGACGTCCAATCTCTCAACGGGCCATGTCCTTTGTGTTCATGGCGAGTCCTTGAATGAGGTGGCTGCCGATGAAGCTGATTCAGTGCCGTTTCTCTTCAGGTCAGCGTGTACCGCTGCTCGTGCAGACTGGAGACGCGGCTCCGTTGCCCATACTTGTCCCGTTCATCTACGTTCAACTCAAGCTAAGGTACCGCGCTTACAACACTACTGCGGCACATCTGCGCGCGATCCAGGCTTTCTACATCTATGCCAAAAGCCGTGACCTCAATTTCAGGGCTAGCCAGATCAAAGTCGTATGCCCTGCAACATCGTTTTTCCAATCCAGATCCCAAAACGTGTTTTCTGAAAACCAGCATCCCTCATCCCCTGAATTGGGACTGTCAGAGGTTGGGGCGGCAAAGCTAAGGCGGGCGGAAACGAGGTATATGAACATGAATCGATGAACAATTACGTTAATTTTGAGAGCGTCAGGACGGAACTTCCCTAAAGGCCTGTGAACATGACTTCCAATACATCATTCCACGTCATGCTCAACAGACCCGTTGCCTGGCCTCGTGAGTGTGTTGAGGCTAAGTCCCAGTCTCCGCCATAGGCGCTAGATCATTTGATTGATCTGGTGGACTACTGTCTCCGGAGACCTTTGGCACATCCGCCGCCACCTTACTGAAGATCACTTCGCCACGCCCCTTGTCGTAGCCCAACTCAACACTATCGCCGGCTTCCAGCTTGCCAGCGAGCATTTCCTTCGCAAGCCGCGTTTCGACGGCCTGGCGAATCTGACGTTTCAACTCGCGCGCGCCGAACTCAGGCTGATAGCCAACATCCGCCAGATAATCAATGAGTGAACCATCAATTTTCACTGTGATGTTCTGTGCAGCTGCGGTTCGAATGACCCGATCAAGCTGAATGCTCACAATCGACCGGATGTTGTCACGGGTAAGGGCATGGAACACGATGATGTCGTCAATACGGTTCAGGAATTCGGGACGAAAATGCCCTTTCAAGACGCCCATTAATTCATCACGTAACGCTTTATCCGTAAGGCGTGCATCTTCTGGGCGCTCAAGATTCTCCATGATCACGGGAGAGCCCAGGTTGCTGGTGGCAATGATGATCGTATTGCTGAAGTCCACAACACGTCCTTTGCCGTCCGTGAGACGCCCATCGTCGAATACCTGTAGCAATACGTTGCTCACATCGGGATGCGCCTTCTCGATTTCGTCGAGCAGAATCACACTGTAGGGCCTGCGGCGGACACGCTCTGTCAACTGGCCGCCTTCGTCATATCCCACATAACCGGGCGGCGCACCGATCAACCGGGCAACCGCATGACGCTCCATGTACTCCGACATATCAATACGAATGATCGATTGCTCGTCACCGAACACCGTTTCCGCCAACGCTTTGGCAAGTTCGGTTTTGCCGACGCCCGTAGGGCCAAGAAAAAGAAACGTGGCAATAGGTCTGTTCGCCTGGCCAAGGCCGGCTCGAGACAAACGAACAGCATCGCTGACCGCGAGAACGGCATCTTCCTGTCCGACCAGCCGATCACGCAAAGTGTCTTCCATATTCAACAGCTTTTGACGCTCTGCCTGCGTGAGCTCAGTCACTGGAATACCGGTGAGACGGGACAGAACTTCGGCAATTGACTCCAGGGTCACCTCAAGGGTTTCGGAACCGGTCTTGCGCTCCCAGGCTTCTGTTTCCTCCCCCAGTTGCGCTTGTTTTTGACCAATGCGCTCTTCGAAGCCTTTGGATTCATCAAAACGTTTACGGGAGGATGCATAATCCTGTTCACGTTTAAGTTGCGTGATTTCGGCTTCCAGCTCCTGAATGCCAGCCGGCCTTGAGGAGGAACTGATTCGGACGCGGGCGGCTGCCTGATCGATCAGGTCAATGGCTTTGTCCGGCAAAAAGCGCGAGGTGATGTAACGATCCGACAGCTCTGCTGCCGCCACAAATGCTTCATCGGCGAATGTGACCTGATGGTGAGCCTCAAGCTTATCGCGCAGCCCACGCAGGATAATGATGGTCTGTTCGACGGTGGGCTCGGATATCAGCACAGGCTGAAAGCGTCGTTCAAGCGCTGCGTCTTTTTCGATGTGCTTTTGATACTCATTGAGTGTCGTCGCACCGATCAAACTAAGCTCCCCGCGTGCCAATGCGGGTTTCAGTACGTTGGCAATATCCAGGCCGCCCTCCTCACCACCCTGCCCCGCGCCAACGATCGTGTGTAACTCATCGATGAACAGAATAAGCTCCGAGCTTTTTGCGGCGACTTCATCAAGCAGTTGCTTGGCGCGCTCTTCAAATTCACCACGATATTTGGAGCCCGCAACCATTGAGTTCAGATTGACTTCAACGAGCCGTCTGCCACGCAAGATCTCAGGGACGTCACCCTTGACGATACGCTGTGCAAGCCCTTCAACGATGGCTGTTTTACCAACGCCGGGTTCACCAATAAGCACTGGATTGTTTTTTCTGCGCCGTGCCAGCACCTCAATGGTATTTTCGATTTCCTGCGCACGTCCGAGTACGGGATCAAGCTTGCCCTCGCGAGCCAACGACGTCAGGTCGCGACCGAACTTGTCGAGTGTCGGCGTTCCCGTCGGGGTATCGACTCGCCCATCTTCAGCCCCCTTGCCCACCACCTTGACCACCTTCTGCCGCAAGGCTTCAGGCGTTACGCCGTATTTTTTAAGCAACGTCCCGGCAATACTTTCCGGGACAGAAGCAAGCCCGATCAACAAATGTTCGGGGCCTACGTACGAATGCCCTAAATCACGAGAGGCCTGGAATGCAAAATTGAACGCTTTCTTCAAGCGCGGAGAAATGGTCATCTGATCGACCGAAACCTCGGCAGTGCCCCTCTGCGCATGTTGATCGATGTAGCCTTTGATATCGTCCGCAGAAAGCTTCAGCTCCTTGAGCAAAGCCGCACCAACATCGGTATCTGCCAGCACGTACAACAGATGCTCGGTATCGAGATCGCTGCGGTTCAGTTCGTGGGCTTTCTCTCCGGCGCGCTGCAAAATTTCGAGCGTCTGGGAACTGAATGCATCGGTTGCATCGACAGATTCTCGAGGTACTTGCGCAGAGAGCCTGAAGTCATCGCCCCCCTGATCCTTTGCGCCGCCCATGCTGTCGAAAAAGCGAGAGACTCCCCCGCCCAACAGAGAGTCGAATGGATTCAACATGCTTTGATGGCGTAAGAGTTGGCGGTAATCGTGGTCGCAAACGGACATTGTTCTGGCTTGGCCATTTTGCGATACGGTCACCCGCGCGACCGCTGGTCTCGCGTTACATATTTCACAGAGAGTTGCCATGATGAGTTGTCTCCAAAAGGTGGATAACACGAACTCATTCAGATGGATCTACTTCCCTGTAAACGATGCTCAAGAAGCTGGGACATGAGATCCGCATTACGCTGAGCTTGATCAGGAAGACGATGATGTTGCGGGGAATGGCAGTCACGACAGACGATGCCATCCAATCAAGATAGTCGGATCTCATCAAAACACGCTATGGGCGACTCAGGAAACCGACGAACGACGTCTGATAATTTCATGGGCAACAGAACGAGCGAGCGCGGCCTTGCTGAGGAAACCGAAAACGCGTTCAGCTACTACGGCAAGCGAGAACAGCGACTATAGTCATTGGTGAGCCAGAGCGAATCCTGTCGCCGCTCTACCCTCCTGGCCCTCAATCAAATACCGCGAAAGCACGGCGGACGTCGTCGTGCTTCTTGAAGCGGAACGTGAACGTCTCACTGCCGAAAACACTCAGGCTCAGGCTGAGATCGAGGCATCGTTGCCGTTATAAATCCCTTGATGGTGGATGGAGTTATCCCGCCGACCAAGTTGTATTCCCCTGAGTAGACCCCAACCACCTTTCTATCAGGGCTCAAGCAATGAACACCTCAGAATTGGATGATGCAAAAAAAACGAATGACGACCTGGCTCAGGGGCCGCTGTCAGCCGGCACTGTCGCGCCCGACTTCACGCTGTACGCGACCCCTGATCAGCAGCTATCGCTGCGCGAGCTAAAGGGAAATCCCGTGATACTGGCGTTTTATCCCGCTGACTGGAGTGTGGTTTGTGGTGACCAGCTGACCTTGTACAACCAGTTGCTACCCACATTCAGAGAATACGGTGCGACGCTACTGGGTATTTCGGTTGACAGCGCCTGGTGTCATCAGGCCTTCGCCAAAGACCGAAATTTTCACTTCAGCCTGCTGGCCGATTTCGAGCCCAAAGGTGCTGTGGCGCGACAGTATGGAGCATACGATTCCCTCCTGGGGGTTTGTAAGCGGGCGCTGTTCGTGATTGACAAGGAGGGGGGGATCGCCTGGAGCTACGTCTCACCGATGGCAATCAACCCTGGGGCGGACGGCATTCTGGATGCGCTGGATGCGCTGGCGAATTCGCCACAAGACACGCAAACCAAAAATTAACGGGTGATCACATGGCCACTCTCAAAGTCCCGGTAAGTGACAACGACCATCGCCAGGGAAGTGCGCATGCCAAGGTCACCTTGGTGGAATTTGGCGACTATGAATGTCCCTATTGCGGTGAAGCGTATTGGATGGTCAAAGAGCTACAAAAGCATTTTCGCGATGATCTGCAGTTCGTGTTCCGTAACTTTCCACTGACCACCGCTCACCCGCATGCGATGGGTGCAGCTGTCACCGCTGAGTATGCCGGGAGTCGAGGATTCTTCTGGGAGGCTCACGACGAATTGTATGAAAATCAGGAGCGATTGGGCCTGCCGCTGTTTCGGGCCATCGCTCTAAAACACGGCCTCTCCAGCGAAGAACTCGTTCTTGCCATGCAAGACGGTACTTACCTCCCCAAAATACAATCCGACTTTAATGGCGGCGTACGAAGCGGCGTGAATGGCACCCCAGCGTTTTACATCGACGGGCTTCGCTATGACGGGGTTCCAGAGTTCGCCGAGATGAGCCAGATGATTGAGCTTTCGTTAGTGCGTGGGTGAAGTCGCTAGACAGCGACATCGGCTTGGCATCGCCCACACCGAAGCCGGGGACTAACAGCGTTAGCTTCCTTCTACATTTAAAGAGGTGTACACGGAGCCGGCAACTAATGAAATCATTGAAGTATTATGAAAAAAATCGGCGCGCCACATGGTTAGAGTTGTTTTTTGACCTGACTTTTGTTGTTACAATTGGCAAAGTTACGCATACTCTCGGACATGTTCATCAAGGCCACTTTGAACATGATCAATTATGGACATTTTTACTGATTTTTGTTCCATTGTGGTGGATCTGGTCTAGCCACACGATTTATTCCAATAGGTTTGATACAGACAGTAACCTTCACCGTTTAGCAACATTATTTATAATGTTGCTTCTCATTGTGGCATCTGCTCGGATCGGGGAAGATCTGGAAGTAAACTACCCCCTTGTTATTGCCTGCTATTTTGGTATACGTGCCATCATCAGTATTATGTACATTTCGTCCATAAGCAAACTCGATTCACGTAACGAATTCTCCTCTAAGCTTGGCTTCGCCCTGTTAATTAGCGCAGTTGTTAGTCTTTCATCCATTCTTTTTGACCCACCCGTGCGTTACCTTGTCGCTTACACTGGGATTCTTCTTGATATTCTGTTCCCTGTATTTTTCTGGACTAAACTAAAGCCACTGCCAGCACATACAGAACACTTGGTTGAACGCGTAGGCTTACTCACCCTCATCTTATTGGGTGAGTCAGTGATTAGCCTTTCTGGAGGATTATCTGACATTCAATGGGATCGTTATAATGTGATGGCAGCAATCACCGGATTTATCATGATTTGCAGTATCTGGTGGATCTATTTTGATAGTTTTTACCTGCTGAGCAAAAATGAAAGTAGTATGACTGGACACTCCCTGATTTACTCGCATCTTTTTCTATTTCTGGGGCTAGCACTCCTGGCAAATTTGATCAGGCATGCGATCCTGAATGACATTGCGATGCGCGATTTCCAGATTACGTCAATCATCGGTATGGCCTTATTTTTCTTAGGCAAGCAATATGGCTACTTCATAGCGGTACCTAAAATAAGGAAATACATACTACAAAACACCTTGATCGTGTTTTCTCTAGGTGGTTTGGTTATATTCCTACCCCGCGTCGAGTACATATTGGTCGGCCTGACAGCAACCATGATCTGTTATGTTTTACTAAACTTCCGGTATCGTTGAATCTTTAACGTTGGGCCATATCACGGGTGGATCAGCTATCCGCGCACATCAATACAGCCCTACCAACCAAAGCGGGTGGTCGCCTGGAAAGCACGGGGGCAAACGCCGCGGGAGGCACGCGCCAAGCGGCAAAAACCTAATCAAAGAAGGCCAGGGTGCGAACTTCGATACTCTCACGCGGCGGAGATCCCGGCGGCGTATTGGGGTCCTTGAAGGCGGTATGGGGCGTAAAGCGGGCACGGCCGTCGTGACGTGAGTCATACCCCTTGATCAGCAAGACTTCGTCACGGCGCATGTCCGGAAAATAGTACCAGCGCTGTTGCGGATTGTAGGCCAGGTGGTAGATCTCGCCGATACGATCCGGATAGACCAAGTCGGTGGCCAGCAGGTCATCGAAGTCGAGCGTCGAGGCATCCAGCACCGCCAGCGGTGAGCGCTTGACGGGCCCGCTCATCGGGCGCCAGAGGTTAATCTGGGCCACCGACACCTGTGCGCCGGCCTGATCCTGGCCCAGCACGTCGCGAATACGCTCAGGCCCCGAGCGGTCGGTGTAGTCATTATGCACACGGCTGGCTGGACCGCGAATATCCCGCCGCTCGGCGTCGCTGCGCCTGGTGTGGTCGAAGATGACGACCCGGCTCGCGCCCGTCAACTCCTTGATCAAGGCCTTGACCTCGTCATAGTAGACGCTTTCCACTGAGGTATCGTCGTAGAGATCGTCGACCACCGTATCCCGCCGATGGAGTTCAAACCCCTGCTTGTCCAGAGAAAGGCTGTCTGCCAACGGACGACCGTTGTGTATCGTGACCTCGCGCTCCTCCTGCTCAGCAAAGTAGTGCGGTTCACTGTTACCGGTCAGAGCCTCGGTATGCACATAGGGCTTCGCATCGTGCTTGACCAGGTAGGTGAGTTTTGTGATGACGCTGGCGGGCATATCAGTTGTGCACTTCAAGTAACACCTCCCGTTCTGCTGAGCGCATCCGGCGTAGTGTCACCGTGGCGGCGCTGTAACTTTCATGTAGACACCTTCAAGCTCGATCGTATGCCTTTGAACGGACACTATCAAATGCAGCCCGAGGTGCACGGCACACGACCGGTAGAAAAGGACCTCTCTAACTTCGGCATCGACGACCAGCTTGACCATGACGGCGTGTCGCACTCCGGGTCTGCGTCGATCATGAGCATCCGATATCCTGGCCCGCCCTTTACAATCGTTTGTCTGGCATAACGGGTTCGGACGTTGGTTATTAAACTTCCCGCACCACTATCTAGAGAAGCGGAATGCTATAGCTCACAAAAATACGATTCTGATCTACGCTACGAGCCGCTTCGCTGTTGGACTTGCCGTTACGCCAGCCAAATCCGACGCCTTTGAGCGCTCCGGACTGAAGCACGTAGTCCAGGCTAATGTCTCTTTCCCATTCCTTTTGGTTGTCGCCTGACGTCGTTTTAATATTATCGCCGGAGAGGTACATGACCGAGCCTTTCAGGCCAGGGACACCCAGTGCGGCGAAGTCGTAAGCGTACTGACCGAAAACTGTGCGCTCGCCTGCGCGGGCGAAACTTTGGATCAGGCGGTCTGTATACAGATACAGGCTTGCTCCACCGGCGCCCTTGTCTACCAGGCTCCCCTGACTGAGTTGAGTGAAGTTGCTGCCATCCGACACACTTTGATACCCCGCAGTAATCGCGTGGCCACCCAGTGTGTAAATCAACGCGGCACTCCAGGTACGGTTGTCGATCTCTCCATCACCGTTTTTGGTGTAGCCACTCATTCTGTAGCCTGACGTACCGGCGCTATTTGCACCTGAGGAGTCAGTTTTGAAGTAGCGCAGGTCGGTTTTAAGGGACTGATTGTCCGAGAGCGCCAGGGTGTGGATTAATCCCAAAAAATGCTGTTTATAGTAGTTATCGAGGTTGGCGTAGTAGTACTGGGCTGTCAGTTCCTTGGTGACGTTCCAATCGCCCCCGGCGAAGTCAAACTGATTGCTTTCACGCGTACCGCCAGCAACGGCCAACCCCGTCTGATCGGTCGAACCCCGCCCTGTTGCATGTTCGATCCGACCGCCAGTCAAGGTCAGCCCCTTGAACTCGCTCGAAGTGATTTGACCGCCCTCGAAAGTTTGTGGAAGCACGCGCCCATCGTTGGCGACCAGAATTGGGAGCTTCGGAATCAAAGTGCCGTAGCGAAATTCAGTTTTCGACATTTTGACTTTGCCGGTCAGCCCCAGCCGGCTCCACTCGTCGACGGCACGGTTGTCACTGTCAGAAGGCATCATGCTGCTACCGACATGCCGTCCTTTGCCGCTGTCCAGGGTAACCCCCAGCAACCCCAGGCCATCGACACCAAAACCAACCGTTCCATCGGTATAGCCCGACTTGAAGTCCAGCATGAAACCCTGCGCCCATTCTTCGGTTTTGGAAGGGTCGGCAATGCCATCGCGGTTGTCGTTATTGAAGTAGAAGTTTCTCATTCCCAAGGTGGCTTTGCTATCACTCAGGAAGTCAGCATGCGCCTGTACACTCAGGGTGATACTAAGAAACACCGAACTTGCAGTTATTGTTTTTCGACTCATTTATATAGCGCTCCATTTGTTATTTTGAAGTAATAGAAGCAGCGCAAAATTTTCCAGGTGCGCGTTTTTATTATTCTTAATATCCCGCTAAGCACGAGAAATCGACGATACCTTGCCCCGACTGCATCAAGTTAATATCGTTAATGCAAGTTCCAAAGTCGCTCATCGCACCTGTTTCTGTTATGCAGCGCGATAGCGTTAGAGCCGATTGTGTGAGAAAGGCGCAGGGAGTGCCTTGCCTGGGGAAATGGAGTTTTGCGTTGGGGTCTGAAAATTTATCTTATCGTCTGAATTTCAGGATTGGGGCCGGACACAATTGTCGGTCGAGTACCCAAAGGCTCAACGGGCTGACCTGACGACTGTCCTCTATAGCAACCCGCGGCGCGCCGATCACGACGCCCAAGGCCCAGAATGCGGTGTAACCATCTGTGACGGGGACCGAGCCGGACGACGAACATGGCGGTTCCCCGCAAAGCCGTCTACTCTTGCTGGATGGTCTCCATGCTTTTGCTCAGGCGATGTATCGGGCTGGAACGATCTGATTATTTTGACCGTCCGCTCATCACCAATCCGGACCTGCCCGCGCGTATTGCCAGCAACTGGCCCCTCACTCCGGTCGACCCGACCAGCACGTACGGCGTAACGGGCGAAGACTGCACCCATTACCCCACCTGTCGTTCCCAAGCGACCGATGCCGCAGCACCTCTTAAACAGGGGCGCTGTTCACGTTTCTCCCATTGAGGAAGATGAGTATGTATCGGCCGAGCACGATTCCTTATCAGCAGCATCGAGGGTTCAGCCGAACCTTCACACAGGGTCATTTGAGCCTTGGATTGTTCTTTCCTTTGGAGGCCTTCGATGGGGACACTCCGAGCATGCTCAACCAGGTCGCACTGGCCAAACAAGCAGAGGCGCTGGGCTTCTGCGCGCTCTGGTTCCGCGACGTGCCGCTTCGGGACCCTGGTTTCGGTGATGTTGGCCAACTGTTCGACCCCTGGGTTTACCTGGGCTATATGGCCGCTCACACGTCGGAGATAGCGCTTGGCACCGCCTCCATTGCCATCCCTCTACACCATCCTCTGCACACGGCCAAGGCGTCAGCCAGCGTCGATCAGTTGAGCGCAGGTCGCTTGATTCTGGGGGTAGCTTCCGGCGATCGCCCAGTGGAGTTTTCGGCTTTTGGCGTCGATCCCGAAAGACGCGGAGAGATCTTTCGAGAACACTACGAGGTGATTCGCCAAGCCCACAGCACCAGCTTTGAACCCATCCGCTGGAGCAGTGGTGAGATGCACGGCGCAGACCTCATTCCGAAACCCACAACCCATGTCATTCCAATGCTCGTGACCGGCAATAGTCGCCAGTCACTGGATTGGATCGCGCGCGAAAGCGTCGGATGGATCAACTATCCACGTATACCGAACATGCAGCGCCTGATCGTGGAAGATTGGCGGCAGGAGGTCATGAAGCAATGTGGCTCCGTCTATAAGCCCTTCACTCAGTCGCTCTACATCGACCTCGATGAGAATCCGTCCACGCCACCCACTCGCATTCATTTGGGGTTCAAACTTGGACGCTACCATCTCCGTTTTTTGCTGGAGTCGCTTGAGGAAATCGGAGTGGACCACGTTATCCTGAATCTCAAATACGGAAAGCGCCCTGCTGCGCAAGTCATTGAAGAGCTGGGTACTCACATCGTTCCGCAATTCGGAGTACAGCCGCTTCCTGAAACGAGTTAATAGGCCGGCCGCCTCCTTGCCGGCCTAGGTGGTACGGTTCAACAGGTTGAATCATCAGGCTGATACTTGTTCAAGGAATATCAGTTGCAACGGCTCTTCGAGCAGGTCATCTGCCGACGCGGCAAAGCGCAGAAAGTACGGCATCGAAAAATGCGCATCCAGCGCCGCCTGATCCCTGAAAGCCTCGCGCATGTAGAACGTGCCCTGCTCGTCACGCAGCTTGAACAACACATAGTCGAGATTGCCCGGCTCTGCGCGGGTCGGCTCGACCAGCGCCAGCAATTCTTGTTTCAATGCCAGTTCTTTGCCTGCCTTGGCCTTGAGCACGGCAATCGATACCAACACGTTACTGGACGTATTCACCGTCAACGCTCCAACAATAAAAAAATGGAAAGTGATGCCGCGGGCAGTTAAGCGGGCCCGCCTGCTGGATGAGTGAAATCAGAAACCTTCCAGAACGATCTTGCCCCGGGCCTTGCCGCTCTCGACCAGCGCATGGGCACGACGCATGTTTGCCGCATTGATCGCACCGAAGTGCTCGCCCACGGTGGTTTGCAAAACACCTTGGTCAATCAGAGCGCTGACCCGGTTGAGCAGGTGATGCTGGCTGATCATGTCCGGGGTTTCATACAGCGAGCGGGTGAACATCAGCTCCCAATGCAACGACAGCGACTTGCGCTTGAGCGGCATCACGTCGAGGCTTTCGGGATCGTCAATCACACCCAGACGCCCTTGCGGCTTGAGCACCTCGATCAGTTGTGCAAAGTGCTGCTCGGTGTGAGTCAGGCTGGCGACATAGTCGATCTCTGGCACGTCGAGCGCTTGCAACTGTGCGAGCAGTGGCTGGCTGTGATCGATCACGTGATGCGCGCCCAACTGCCGCACCCAATCAGCGGTTTCCTGGCGTGAGGCAGTTCCGATGACGGTAAGGCGGGTCATCTGTCGGGCTAGTTGCACCAGCATCGATCCGACGCCCCCAGCCGCTCCAGTGATCAACAGGTACTTGCCCTCCCCCGAACCCTCGGCGACACCGAGCCGGTCAAACAACAATTCCCAGGCAGTGATCGAGGTCAACGGCAACGCGGCCGCATCGGCTGCACTCAATGTACGAGGCTTGTGCCCGACGACCCGCTCATCGACCAAATGGAATTCGCTGTAGCTGCCTGTGCGGGCAATCGAGCCGGCATAGAATACTTCATCGCCCGGCTGAAACAACGTCACTTCAGAGCCGACCTCACGGACAATGCCTGTGGCATCCCAGCCGAGGATTTTTGGTTCTTTTGTGAAAGTTCCGGCGCGCACCTTGGTGTCGACCGGATTCACTGATACCGCGCGAACTTCAACCAGCAGGTCCCGTGGACCAGGCGTGGGCATCGGGAGGTTGATATCAATCAATGCTTGTGGATTGTCGATGGGCAATGCGTGTTCGGTAAAGGTGATGGCTTTCATGGACACTCGCTGTCTGAAGGGTTGGTGCATTCACTTGCAGCCATCTTCGACTTCCCACGTACATAGAAAAACAAGCAGAATGCGCCAACACTTTCACTGCAGGAGTGAAAATGATCCGCATCGATGATCTTGGTTTGTTCATCCGCAGCGCCGCGCTGGGCAGTTTCACCGCAGCGGCGCTGGAGGCTGATCTTCTGCCCGGTCAGGTCGCCGCCGCCATCAAACGTCTGGAACGCGAGCTGGATGTGCGCCTGTTCGCCCGTACCACTCGCAGCCTGCGATTGACTGCCGAGGGCGAGCAATATCTGCCCACCGCCCACGCCGTGCTTGAGACGCTGAAGCAAGGCAAGGAAAACCTGCGTGGTGAGAACGCCACGCTGCGGGGCGTACTGCAAGTGACAGCGCCGTCCGATCTGGGGCGCAACATACTGCTGCCGTGGCTGACGCTGTTCCGCCGTCAGCATCCAGAATTGACGTTGCGTTTTTTCCTGTCGGACCAGATGGCCAATCTGTTTCGCGACCCGGTGGACGTGGCGATTCGATACGGCCCGAATGAAGACGCCAACTACGTGGCACTGCCGCTTGCACCGTGGAACCAGCGGGTGCTGGTTGCCTCGCCGGAGTATGTGAAACGCTGCGGTTCTCCCCAAACGCCGGATGACTTGGGCAAGCATCACTGCCTGCTCTATCTGCAAAATGGCCGGGTCTACGACAAGTGGAACCTGGGCGGGCAAACCGTGCAGGTTTCGGGGCCACTGTTCAGCGATGACGCCGATGTCGTGCGACGCTGGTCGTTGGACGGTGAAGGTATCGCCTACAAATCCTGGCTGGATGTCAGTGCCGATATCGCCGCTGAGCGCCTGCTTGTGCTGCTGCCGGATTATCCTGGCGAAGCTTCGCCGTTGAGTCTGGTGTGCCCGCATCGCAAGCAGATCAGCCCTGCCGTTTCCCAGCTTTATACGTGGTTGAGTGGTCAGTTTTCTGCGCTGGAGCGCCGTGAACCGAATGACTGCGATTGATGCTCACAGAGCATCCCGCGCTTCATGGTTCGGCGGATCAATGCGCTCAATATTCCCCAATACCAACGCTCGTCCGGCAAACAGGCCGCCCGCTGTTTCCAAGGCAAAACGTTCGGCATCACGTTTGCGCACTTCGTCGATGACCGCGTCGGCTTCGTGCTCAGACGCACCCAGCGTCACCACGGCCTGACGGCCGAGCAGCAGGGCGGCCTCAAAGGTCTCCCGCACTATGTAGTCGGCGTCGTGTTCGACCAGTTCCAGCGCGTGTTCGCGGTCAAAAGCGCGCACCAGCACTTTCACCTGCGGGCAGTAGTGCCGCGTACTTTCGACAATGCGTGTCGCGGCTTTTTTATCATCCACACAAATAATGATGGCGCGGGCGTGATGGGCACCGGCAGCGTGCAATATTTCATGGCGGGCGCCGTCGCCGTAATAGACCTTGAAACCGTAGGGTGTCACGGCGCGGATGACCTCCGGATTTACATCAATGATAGAAATTTTTGCTCCCTGAGCGAGCGGCACCTGGCAGGCAATCTGCCCCACACGGCCAAAACCGATGATGAGTACATTGCATTGCAGATTGTGTGCGGCTTCCACACCGTCCATGGACACGGGCTGTGGGCGAGTAAACCGTTTGCACAGCAATAAGGTCACCGGTGTAAGCGCCATGGAGAGCACCACGATGGCCGTCATGTTGGCGTTGACTTCAGGACCGATGACCCTGAGTTTGAGCGCTTCGGCAAACAGCACAAAAGCAAATTCGCCACCCTGCGCCATCAGCACGGCGCGATCCAGCGCGTCGCGATGACCGCTTTTCGCCAGACGCGCAACTGCATAAATACACAGGGCCTTGACCAGCATCAGTGCCAGCACACCAGAGATGATGAGCCTCCACGCGCTGACCATCGCTTGCAGATCCAGCGACATGCCGACGCCGAGGAAAAACAGCCCCAGCAGCAGGCCACGAAACGGTTCTATGTCGGCCTCCAACTGGTGGCGAAATGTGGATTCCGACAGCAGCACACCGGCAACGAAAGCACCCATCGCCATTGAAAGACCGCCGATTTCCATCAGCAGCGCTGCTCCCAACACAACCAGCAGCGCAGCGGCAGTCATTACCTCGCGCGCTTTGGCATGGGCCAATACTCGAAACAGGGGATCGAGCAGCCACAATCCGATGGCCACCAATGCACCCAGGGACAGCGCTGCGGTACCTATGCGTTGCCAAAGGGGTGACGTGTGTCCATTCGCCAACTCAGTGGGCGCCAGAAATGCCACCACCGCCAGCAAAGGGGCTATCAACAGGTCTTCAAACAGCAAAATGGACACGACGTGCTGCCCTCTCGACTCGGTAATGTCACCGCGTTCCGAGAGAACTTGCATAACCAGGGCCGTGGAGGTGAGTACAAAACCCGCTGCGCAGACAAATGACACTTGCCAAGGGAATCCAAAAGCCATGCCGACAAAAGTGAGCAGAACAGCACAGACCACCACCTGCAGGCTGCCCAGCCCAAAGATCTGCCGACGCAGATCCCATAGGTGCGAGGGTTTCATCTCCAGTCCAATCACAAAAAGAAACATCGCCACACCCAGCTCGGCCACCTCAATGATGGTGTGGGGGTTATTGATCAGTTGCAGTCCGAAGGGGCCGATGATCAGCCCTGCCGCCAGGTAACCGACCACTGAGCCGAGCCCGATGCGTTTGAGCAACGGCACTGCCACCACGGCGGCGGCAAGCAAAGTGACGACAGCAAATAATTGACCTGCATTGCCTTCAACGGCCATGGCATTGACCCTCATCCCACATCAGGACCGGTAATGCGTCCACGGCCAGGCGTGTCGAGTAGAGCTTTAAAGCTCAGCGCTCAGTCCCGCAATTTTTTCAGGACCAAGCACAATATCTGGAGGGTTCACCAAGAACTCTCCAGGGTAGGAATGACACCTGAAGTGTAGTGCAGACACCGGCATCGTTTGAAAGGGTGACAAAAAATTCAGTAGCTTTTCCCTCTCCGTACCGCAAAAGGGCCGGCTAAAAATCCTTTCATTTATACCGAACGCGTAGGCATGGCTTGAATATTGGACAAGGCACTTTGGCCACGACATTCACCTTAAATACAAGTGTTTTAACGCATCGCTCCTCACACCCATCTGATACGGTTTTTTTTCGACAACCTGAGCCTTTTTCGTCAACCAACAGTCTATAAAGTGCAAGCGCGATGTTCTTTCAAACAACAAAAAACAGCCAACTAGTTTTGGCGCTTGAACACACTGACGCGCTCAAGAACTTAGACAATCCCAGGATCAACAAAAGAACCCTGTTTATCAGAAATAAACGGGGAAAATAACTATTCACTTGCTTTGGAGACGGCCGTTGTGCGAAAGCTTGGCTTGGGCTTCCTGGTAACTGGCGTTTTTGGGCAACTATCAGCACTACTATGGACCTACACGTCCACAGGACCAATTTGTCAAAATAACGTCGACAATTCATACATTCAGAAAAAGGTGGCAAAGTTCGAACAACTCATCGATGACACCGCCAATAAAGTTGTGACAGACCTCAGTACAAAACCTTCCGACGGGCTTACGCCCCTTGCGAAAAACGAATTCCGGATACCCGACTCAACGGAGGCTGACGCCGTACAGTTTTTGATTGAAAAGCCAGACGAAACACCGGTACTTTCGCTGCCTTCATTACCCACACAGGCGCACAAATGGACAATTATTCTCAGCGGTCTGATTGCTTTTACCGGCCTGCTCTTGGCACTCTTCGCCCGCAAAAAAACCATCGATCCGCAATGGCATGTCTTTCGCACCGTACCAGGCTCGCCAATCACGCTGGAACGCCCGTGCTTGACATGCGGCGGCTACATTTTCCACACTAAAAAAGAAGCTTCAGCTACGCCTTTATCCGGACTATGGGTGGTCGAAATTGCATTGAACACACCCAGCCGCCATCGCGCAGTAAAAGCCATTCAGCAGTTGGAGTTGCCGGTAGCGCGTAAAGAAAACAACTTTGTCGTCATCGGCCCGTATAAACAGAAGCAGGATGCGGCTCGAGTCGTGAAAGAGTTGAGTGAAAGTCATGGTGTTAGAGGATGGATGATGGCGGGAAATTGACATAATCCTGTGTAGCGCTACTGATCTCGAAAAAATGTCTACCTGTTTTATGACACGAGAGTGTATTCATGATCGCAAAAGAACTTAGAGCCGAACTCGCCCTGAAGAAATTCCTGGGCGCCAACTTATGGATCCAGCTTGAACTCAGCGAGCTGAACTACAGCCTCGCTGAAAACTGCGGGCTCTCGCCAGAAGAATATCGCCTTAAATTTCTGAAAGAAGCATTTGAAGCAGAAGCGGAGGCTCACGACTGCGATTGCTGGGACTTCATGCTGCAGTGGGTAGCCGAAACCAAGGAAGAACTTGAGTTGATGCGCGAAGAACGCATGAAAGAGATTTATGACTTTCTGGACAATTAATAAACTCTACAAATTTCGCAGCCTATAAAAGCCGCTCGTTTCAATATGAAAGACTAACTTCATCGGCGGGAGTATTGCCCAATACCCCCGCCCTCCTCTCGGTTCAAACTGTCGCATAACAATCCACTACACGCCGATACTGGCTGGGTGAAGCTCCGATATGCTGACGGAAAAACCGTGTGAAATGACCTTGCTCGGAGAACCCGAGATTCTCCGACAACAGGCCCAACGTTCCACTGCGCTCACGCTCAAGCCAGGCAAAAGCCCGGCGCATGCGCGCGTCGTTAAGCAACAGGGTCGGCGTCATGCCGGTATCTTTCTTGAACAGCGCAAAGAAGTGCGCCCGCGACAGACCACAAGCCCGCGCGGCATTGTCGATCGGGTTCGGATCATCGAGGTGCTCAAGCAACCAGGCGGTGCCACGGCGCACGCGCGCGTCCCGGAACTCAGCTGAGTTCGGCGCACCCGTTAGCGACAAATGCCGCCAGCTGGAAAAGTCCTCGATCAGTTCGATCAGGAAGTCGAACAGCATGAATTCCATGCGCTCTTTCGGCACGATCCCGCAGCCATGCGCTTCGGCGACCAGGATGTCGGCCAAGGTGCGATTACGACTCGACAGCTCGATGCACGGCTGGGCAAAAAAGTCCGGCCGACCGCTGAGCGCCAGCGACTGCTGGGCAGTGGCCAGCCAGGCGGGCTCGATGTAGAGCGCCAGGATGACGGTTGCACCGGCACCCGGCTGCGGATCGTAGAAATGCGGCTCCCAGGCATTGACCAGCACCGCCGTGCGATCGCTGAGCGGAACCCGCCGACCGTTGACGTTGAAGTAAGTGTCCTCGCCGGACACTTTGACCAGCACATGGCATTCGGAATGGGTATGGGTGACCAGCGAATGATCCATATTCAGCAAGGCGACCCGGCCAAACCTGCCGTGGAAAACCCGTTGGGCAATCGACATCAGATTCCTCCGCTCGCTTGAAGCGATATTGTTATCGGCCTCAATGCATATCATCGGGGCGCTTATCTATTTCTCAAGCCCGTCGATCGGTCCATGGTTCAGCAACACTTGGCTGGCCACTATCGCGCGCGAATGACCGAGCGTCTACCTCGACTTTCGCAGCCCCCACGTTCGTCGGAAAAACCGCCTTACAAGGCATGGCGTTCTTTGCCGTGATAAACGCGCAGGATATCGGCCACCACCGCCAGAGCGATTTCCGCCGGGGCCTTGCTGCCCAGATCGAGGCCGATGGGCATGTGTAAACGGGCGATCTGTTCATCCGTCAGACCACCGATGCGTTTCAGCCGCTCGGCGCGCTTGGCCGACGTTGCCTGAGATCCCATGGCGCCGATGTAAAACGCCGGAGTGTGCACCGCTTCCATCAGCGCCAGGTCATCGATTCGCGGATCGTGAGTCAGCGCCACCACCGCAGTCGCCGCGTGGCAACCTCCGGCGGCAATGAACATCGATGGCAGCACGCGTTGCATCTCCACACCTTCGAGATGTACTTGCAGCATCTCTTCCCGGGGATCGCAGGCGATGACTTCGCAGCCGATGGCGCGGGCAAAACTGGCGCAGAATTCGGCGACCGGCGAGAGCCCCGCCAGAATCAGTCGTAACGCCGGGCCGACGCTGATGCGCACGCTTTCGTCGACGACTTGCACCCGCTCGCTGCCGTGTCCGGTGTCCGGGTCCAGGCGCAAGGCACCACTGCTCAGTTCGACGTGACGCAGCAGACGACGCTGACCCAGCAACGCTGCTTGCAGACTCTCCAGGTGGGCGATCCATTCGAGACTGGCAGCGCGGTGCTCGACCAGCACGATCAGCACGCCGCCACAGGGCAATCGTAGACGGTGGCGTTGCTCGACGCTGTCGCCATAACTGACGATCTGTGCCGGTTCGCGTAATTCACCGCGCGCCAGGCTTTCGAGAAACTCCTCTTCGACGCAGCCACCCGACAGCGAGCCGACGTGTTCGCCCGTGCCATTGGTCACCAGCATCGCACCCGGCGCACGCGGCGCCGAGCCATAGGTGGAGAGCACCGTGCACAGCCACTGCGCCTGCCCGGCGCGAGCCCATTGCAGTGCCTGGTCGATCACCTGAACATCGAGATGACGCATATTGTCTGTACCTCAAGCAAAGCGTGGTGCTGCATGCAGGGTTACGTTTACGGTAACCTGCGAGCAATCTTGTCAATCGTTGATTCAACATGTCGCCACAACAATTTTTGCAACTTGGACCGCTGCGCCTGGAATATCGCCAAATCCCTGCGGCTGATCCATCGCGACCGACACTTGTGCTGCTGCACGAAGGCCTCGGAAGCGCCGACCAATGGAAAGACTTCCCCCAGCGCCTGGCCCAGGCCAGCGGCTGCGGTGTGGTCACTTACAGCCGTCAGGGCTATGGGCAATCGAGCCCCGTAACCCTGCCGCGTCCGCTGAACTACCTGAGCAGCGACGGCCCTCGTGAACTGCGGCAACTGCTCGATGCCTTGCAACTGCCGCAAGTGGTCTTGCTCGGTCACAGTGACGGCGCATCCATCGTCCTCGCCTATGCCGCCGCCAACGATCCACGCGTGTTGGGCAGCATCGCACTGGCACCTCACGTGATTGTCGAGGCCGAGAGCCTCGATGGCATTCGCCACACCACCGAGGCTTGGCATCAGGGCGAATTGCGCGAGCGCCTGGCACGCCATCATGGGACCAATGTCGACGGCGCTTTTCACGGTTGGAGCGACAGTTGGATGCACCCGGACTTTTCCCTGGACGATCTCGAAGCGCAGTTGGCTTGTATCGAAAGGCCGCTGCTGGTCATTCAGGGTCGCGACGACCACTACGCCACGCCCGAGCAACTGGTGGTCATCCAGCGACAGGTCGCTGGACCGTGCCGCTGTGTGTTGCTGGATAACTGTCGGCACTTTCCCCAGACCGAAGCGACCGAGCAGACCTTGCAGCTGATCTGCGAATTCCTGAAGCGCCTCCCCGCCTTTACTTGAAATTGCCTTGGGTTTCTGGAATCACCACGCTGCCGATCAGGTAGATCACCGACAGACCGACGGCGAACATCGCCAACACCATGGGGATCTGCGCCGGGCTGCCGCTGACCAGGGACACAAAGGTCGGCATGGTTCCGCCGAGGGCGAAACCGATGTTCCAGGACAATCCGGTGCCGCTGGCTCGCAGCTCGGTGGCAAAGCGTTCGTTGAGGAAGATCAGAATCGGCGCGATGATCGCCCCACCTATGAAGCCTATACCCACGCAATACAGCGCAGTACGGGTCAGCGAACCCGATTCGGCGACACCCAGAAACATCATCGGCAGGCTCACCAGATTGATCACACCCAGCAGCATGAAGGTCTTCTTGCGACCGATCAGGTCGCTCAGGTAACCGAAGGCCAGTGCGCCGACAATGGTTGCCACCGACCCGTACATGAGCATCTGCGAAGTCTGCGCATGAGGCACTTTGGCGACCACGTTGAGCAACGTCGGCAGATAACCGCAGGCCAGGTAATACGTGGCACCGCCTCCGAACGTAATCAGCAGATTGACCAGCATCACGCCGCGGTACTCGCGACCGAACAGACGCTTGAGCGGCGACACGACAACTACCGCCGGCCCCCTGGTTTTGCGCGCTTGTTGCAGTTGCTGCCAGACCGGGGTCTCTTCCAGGTAACGGAACATCACCAGACCGAAAAACGTGCTTAGCAGGCCGCAGAAGAACATGAAGCGCCAGCCCCAGACGTCAAATTCTTCCCCGGGAAAGATCTCCGACAACACCAGATAAGTGAATGACGCCAACAGCGCGCCCATACCGGCGCCGGCACCACCGATCAACCCGGACATCAAGCCGCGATAGCGCGGCGAGATGGATTCGGTGCCGATGGTGTGAGTGGAGGCAACGATGCCGCCCACGAAAATGCCCTGAATCACCCGCAAGACCAAAAACAGTATCGGGGCCAATATGCCGACCTGATGAATGGTCGGCAACGCGCCAAACAGTGCCGTGGAAATACCGACGCCGACCATCGACACCATCAACGCACGCTTGCGGCCGTGTTTGTCGGCATACGCGCCGAAGATCGCCGAGCCCAGCGGACGCACCAGCAACGCCACGGCGAACGAGGCATATACCGCGGCCAGCGACAATGTCGGGGTGTCCGAGGGGAAGAACAGGCGGCCGATAATCGGTGCCACATAAAGCAGAATGAACAGGTCAAACAAATCCAGCGCCCAGCCGAATGTCGAGGCAAATGCCGCGAGCAAGGCCTTGCCCGGTGGAATCTGTGGTGTATCGCTAGCGGCGCTGGAGGGTGATGCAGTTATTGTTGTTGTCGTAGTCATGGTTGCCTCACACAAACGGTGATCGAACGTTCTGCATCCCGGTGCACGGGTTGCGAGTAATCAGCAGGTCAGCGGTGAAACCTTGATGTGCCCTTTCAGTTGCATTGAAGGGGCGGCAGGCCCTGCTCCGTAAGGCGTACGCTGTTACCAACATACTCCCGGGCCCGCTCGCCAGTACGATTTACTCGCCGATAAACACGGCCGTACGCTTGCTGTGAAACGCTTCAACGCCTTCCTTGAAGTCCTTGGAGCTACGCAGACGGCTATAGCAGTGACCTTCCATTTCGATCGCGACGGTCAGCGGCGCATCTTCGTTGTCGTTGATCAGTTTTTTCGCCGTGCGCTGAGCCAACGGCGAGAAGCGCCGCAGTTCATCGACCAACGCGTCGACGGTGCTTTCCAGTTCGGTATCCGGCACGACCTCGGTTGCGATACCCCAGGCGTAGGCCTGGTCGCCGGTGATGCGTTTGGCGCGCATTACCATGTGTTTGGTGCGGGTGATGCCGATGATTTTCTGCAGGCGCGCAGAGCCACCCGAGCCCGGGATCTGACCGAGGTTCTGCTCAGGCAAGGCGTAGCGAGTGGTTTGCGAAGCAATGCGGAAATCACAGGCCAGGGACAGTTCGAAACCGACGCCGAAGGTGTAACCACGGTTGGCAACGATCACCGGTTTTTCGCAACGTGCCGGTGCCGCGACGTTCCAGGCCAGCTTGGAAACGTGCTCTGGCGACGCTTCGAGGAAGCCCTTGATGTCGCCACCGCTGGAGAAGTGTTCACCCACCGAGCGCAGCACGATGACGCGCACGCCTTTGTGTGCATCGAGTGCTTCGAAGACCTGGCGCAGTTCATCACGCTGACCCATGGAAATGACGTTCAACGGTGCGCGGTTGAGGATGATGTCGGCGCGCTCGCGGGACACATCGACTTCAACCTGGAAGCCATCGAACTGAGTGTCGAGAAATTGCTGGATCGCTTGTTGTTGCATGGGAGTGTCCTCTGGATGATTAGCTGATGGCCTTCAAGGCCTGTTCCTGAAATTCGGCCAGCAGCACGCGCCGCAGCACCTTGCCCACTGGAGATTTGGGAATCTGATCGACGAACTGATAACGCCGTGGCCGCTTGAATTTGGCCAGGCCCGAAGCGATGCAATGGGCATCAAGGTCGCCTTCCGAGACCTCGGCGCGCAGCTTGATAAATGCGGCAATGATCTTGCCCCACTGCTCGTCGGGCAGACCGACCACCACCACCTCTTCTACTGCCGGGTGCAGAGAGAGCATGTTTTCGATTTCCGACGGGCTGACGTTTTCGCCGCCGGTGATGATCAAGTCATCGACACGCCCCGTGACGAACAGATCGCCCTCCAGATCGAAGTAGCCGATGTCACCGGTGAAATACCATCCATCACGCAATGCCTTGGCGGTTGCTTCGGGGCGGTTCAGGTAGCCTTCGAACGCCTCGTCACTCGCCAGGTCGGCGATGATCTGGCCCTCCTCCATTGGGTTGACCTGCACGTCTGCCGTTTCAGCATCGATCGGCACCACGCGCACGCGCTGGTTCATTGCACTGCGCCCTGACGAACCGGGTTTGCGGCTGGCTTGCTGGTCGATGGTGAAGGTGTAGATCTCCGAGCTGCCGTAATGATTGACGAACAACTGCGGCTGGAACGCCTGCTCGACACGACGCATCAAGCCGTCGCTCATCGGCGCACCGGCAAAGCCGATTTTCTCCACACTGGCGACTCGCTCGCGGGCAAAGGCCGGGTGTTCGATGAGCATGTGGTAGAGCGTCGGCACCAGGTACAGGTTGCTGACCTTTTCCCGCTCGATGGCCTGCAGCGTCGCTTCCACGTCGAACTTCGGCACACAGACGAAATGTCCGTCGATCAGCGCCATGGACAGCAACGAACGCACGCCCATGGTGTGATAAAGCGGCATGACACCCAGCGTGCATTCGCCCTGGCGGTAAAGGTTTTGCGCGACGTGAGCAACCGCCGCGGCGCGTTCGCTACGGTGCCGACGGGGCACGCCCTTGGGCTTGCTGGTGGTTCCGGAGGTATACAGCAACAGTGAAAAATCTTCGGCGTCGGCCTGCAAAATGATGCCGGAGGGGGTCTGCGAACACAGTTCCTCGAAACTCAGGTCGGTGTTGGCAGCACGCAGACCGGTGGCGATCCGTGGCAGCCTTGTGGCGGCGCTGCAACCGGCCACGGCGGTCACGGTCGCGTCGTCGTAAGCCACTGCACGGATTTGCGCATCTTCGATGCAGTAGCCCAGTTCCTCGGCAGTCGAACGCCAGTTCAACGGGGTCATGACGATGCCCGCAAACTGACAGGCCCAATGCAGGGTCGCCATCTGCCAGCGGTTTTGCATCACTACCAACAGTCGATCACCGCGTTGCAGCCCAAGGCATTGCAAGCCCCAGGCGGCACTCTGGATATCGACGAACCATTCTTCATAGGTTTTCTTCAACGCACCGTCACTGACCGCTACGGCGTGCGGGCGGCGTTCAACGGCAGCGAGGAAACTGCGTCCGAGATCGAACATTTTTGTTATACCCCTTTGTTCGTTTGGCGCTGGGCAGCGACTTCGAGCACGGCCTGAACGATGCCGGTGTAACCCGTGCAGCGACATAGATGCCCCGAAAGCATGTCGCGTACCTGGGTCTCGTCCGGGTTGGGTATCCGTTCGAGGAAGTCCACGCAGGACATGAGAATGCCCGCAGTGCAAAAGCCGCACTGCAAGGCGTGATGACGGCGAAAGGCTTGTTGCAGGTCGCTCAGTGTGTCGTCGTCAGCCAGCGACTCGACGGTCTCGATACGCCGCTCGTGCCCCTGTACCGCGAGCATCAGGCAGGAACGCATGGCGACTCCGTCCACTAGCACCGTGCAGGCACCGCAGACACCGTGTTCGCATCCGACATGGACACCGGTGGCACCGAGGTCGTGGCGCAGAAAGTCGCAAAGTTGGGTCCGCGGTTCAGCCAGGGCTTCGCGGGAGCGGCCATTGAGTTCCAGGCGAATCGGAAAGGTTTGGTCGGCAGTTACACGCATGTTCAGACTCCTTCGATCAGCTGATGACCCAGCTCGCGAATCAGTTGGCGGCGATAGGCAGCGCTGGCCTGCACGTCGTCTTGTGCGTCGAGCGACCAGGCGGTTTGATTGAGCGCGTCCGGCAGCCCCGCACCACGAGGCAGACTGCGACGTTGCGGACGGTCAGCGACCCCGCCGATGCCGAGTTCGACCTGGTCCGCGCCGATGGCCGCGGCCAGGGAGACGATTGCAAAGTCGCCGTGGCGCATGGCGATTTCGCGGAAGCGATAGGTGATGCCTTCGCGTTTGAGCGGAAAACGCACCTCGACGACCAGTTCATCCGCACGCTTGTCGGTGGTGAGAATGCCTTGGAAGAAGTCGGCAGCCTTGACGATGCGCTTGCCTTTTTTCGACTCGAGAACGATCTCGCCGCCCAGCGTCACCAGGCACAGCGGCAACTCGGCGCTGGGGTCGGCGTGAGCCACCGAACCGCAGACCGTGCCGCGATTACGCGTCTGGAAGTGACCGATCCAGGGCATCGCCAGTGCCAATAAAGGCACCTCGTCCATCAGGGTTGAACGCGCCAGCAACTGCGCCTGTCGTACCCCGGCGCCTACCGCCAGACAATCCTTGCGCAGTTCGATATAGGCCAGCTCAGCCACATGATTGATGTCGATCAGCAACTTGGGCTGAGCCAGGCGCATGTTCAGCACCGCCATCAGCGATTGGCCACCGGCGATGATGCGAGCCTCCTGACCGTACTCGGCGAGCAACTCAACCACCTGACGACGGGTGTCAGCCCGAACGTAATCGAAAGCAGCCGGTTTCATTGCGCACCTCCCTTGCCAAACATTGCGCCAAGCGAGGCCCGCAATCGCGCCCACCAGCTGGTGGAGATGGCTTGGCCGCTGACCCGTTGCGACAGGCGAGTAAAGATTTGTCCGATGATCACTTTCGAGGCCCCTTGCAACATTCGGCCGCCGACCGCGGCGACTTTGCCGCTGACCGCCACCTGGTATTGGTATTCCAGACGTGTGTGGCCATTTTCCAGTTCGACGAAACGCACCTTGGCCTGGCCCTGGGCCGAGCCCATGGAGCTGCTGCCGGAACCGGACAGACGCAATGAATGCGGCGGGTCCAGATCACTCAGGGCAACCTTGGCCTCGAAGCGCGCACGGATCATGCCGACGCCGACGGTGACGTCTGCGCGGTAACGGTTTTCGCCTTCAAGCACGAGGTCGTGGCAACCGGGAATGATCGCTGCCAGCGTCTGCGGGTCGAGCAAGGTATCGAACACCTGTTGCGGCGAGGCAGGAATCACCACCGAGTCGTTGGCCCGCAGTGCCGGTCCACCGGCAGGTGCTGCGTCCAGGTCTTCATCGGGCTCCATACCGGCGGGCCGTGGCGGCTCGTCGATCCCGATCAGCGTGCGTACTTTCGATGGTGTCAGCGGCAGACGGATGTCCGAGCGACCGAGGGCGTCGGCCACCGCGTTGGCGATGCACACCGGCGTGCTCATATTGTTGCCCTCGCCCACACCCTTGGCGCCCAGCGGGGTGAATGGCGATGGCGTTTCCATGTGCAGGATCACCGGTTCGATCGCTTCCGGTGCGGTGGGCACCAGATAATCGGCGAAGGTCCCGGAAAGAAAGCTGCCGTCCTCGCCATAGGCAAACTCTTCCATCAGCGCCGCGCCGAGTCCTTGGGTGAAGCCACCACGAATCTGGCCATCGACCAGCGCCGGATTGAGCAGGCGGCCGGCGTCATGGCAGGTGACGTAGCGATCGATGTGGATCTCGCCGGTCATGCGGTCGATTTCCAGACCACAGATGTCGAAGACAAAGCCGTAGCACAGCGAGCTGTTGACCTGATCCTGGTCGTCCGGGGCCACCAATTGCGGCGGGCTCCAGAACGCGGTTTCGCGCAGACCGCCACTTTCACCTTCCGGCAGCAGGCCCGGCGACCAGTGGGTCGCACCGGCTATCCGATGGAATGGCGCGACCGCCCCGCCATTGACCACAAAAATCTTGCCGCCCGCGAAACGAATATCTTCGGGGCTGGCCTGCAATTGCTCGGCGGCAATCGCGGCGAGGCGATCGCGGATCTTCAGCGCCGCCTTGTAGACGGCACCGGCCACAGCGCCGGCGAAGCGGCTGGAATAGTTGCCCGAGGCAATCGACCAAGCGTCCTTCTGGGTATCCAGCTCGACGTTGACCACGATGGATTCCAGCGCAACCCCAAGCACTTCGGCGACGACCTGAGCGACGGTGGTTTGATGGCCCTGCCCTTGGGGTGCCGAGGACACGTGCACACTGACGTCACCCAATGGGCCGACGTTGATGGTGGCGGTGGCGACAGCGCCGTTTTTCGGACCGGCCTTGCGCCGCTCTTCGGGTGTCATCGCGGTGGTGATGTATCCCATGTTGGAAATCGAAGGCTCGATGACGGCGGCATAACCGATGCCGTAGATCCGGCCTTCGGCACGCGCCTGATCACGACGTTTGAGCAACTCGTCGAGTCCACCGTCAGCCGCCGCCAAGGCAATGCCTGCCTGGTAATTGCCGGAATCGAGCAACGCACCGGCGGCCGCGCGATAAGGGAAGGCATCGGCCGGCACCAGGTTGCGGCGGATCACGTCCAACGGATCAAGCTTCAACTGCACGGCGATGTGTTGCATCAGACGCTCAAGGGCGAAATACACCTGTGGGCCACCAAAACCACGGTTCAGGCCGGAAGGGGTTTTGTTGGTCAGCACCACTCGGTTGCGCACTTGCAAATTGCGGATCGCGTAGGCGCCCGTCAGGTTGCCGTGCATCCGGTAGAAAGTCGCCGGTTCAGGCGCTCTCAGGTAGGCACCACAATCGTCGATCTGGTCATATCGCAAAGCGGTGATGCGGCCATCCGCTTCTACCGCCGCTTCAATTTCGGTCACCCGATTGGTCGCCGAAGAAGCCCCCTGAAGATGTTCCAGACGGTCCTCGACCCACTTCACCGGTGCACCGACCTTGCGTGACGCCAGGCCCATCATCACCACGTAAGGGAAAACCCCTTGCTTGATGCCAAAGCTGCCGCCGGAATCTTTCGGTGTGCGCAAACGCAGGCGGTTGCCGGGCACATTCAGTGCCCTGGCCATGACCGTGTGCAACGCATAGGGGCCCTGGAAATTGGCCAGCACGTCATAAATGCCGGTGGCGCGCTCGTACTGAGCCAGCACCACGTAGCATTCAATGGGCGTGCAGGAACTGCGCGGAAACTTCACTTTGAGCGAGACCTTGTGCGGCGCCTGCTCGAAGGCCTGCTCCGGCTCGCCATAACGAAAGCGCCGTTCGTTGACCACGTTGCTGCCGACCGCTTCGTGCAGGATCGGCGCCTGTTCGGCGGTGGCCCGTTCGGGATCGATGATCGGTGGCAGCGGCTCGTATTCAACGCGCACACCTTCGATCGCGTCCTCGGCCAGATAGCGGCTCTCAGCGATCACTACGGCCACCGGCTCTCCGACGTAACGTACCTTGTCAACGGCGACGCACCAGTGCTCCATCGGCTGCCGCACACCCACCGGGAACGGCAGCGCCCAGCGTTTGACGTCTTCGCCGACCAGCACGCCGTGCACGCCTTTCATCAGCAGCGCACTGGAAAAGTCCACCGAGGTGATCCGTGCATGAGCGTGGGGTGAACGGATGATCGCCGCGTGTAGCGTTCCCGGAGGGATCGCAGCGTCATCGGCATAACAGCCGAGGCCGCGCAACAATGCGGCGTCCTCGACACGGGTCTGACGGGCGCCGATGTGGCCGGTCTGGCTTTCGGTAGCAGGCTGGAAACTAGTCATTTTTTTCGCGGCTCTTGTTGTTGTGCAGCGCGATAGCGTTAGAGCCGAGTGTGTGAGAAAGGCGCAGGGAGCGCCTTGCCTGGGGAGAGGGAGTTCTGCGCTGGGGTCTGAAAATTTGCCTTAGCGTCTGATTTTCAGGTCTGGGTCCAGACAGAATTGGCGGTCAGGGATGGGACGCGGGATGGCTCAGGAAAGCTTCGATGTCTGCGTAGGGCATTGGTTTGGCAAAGTAATACCCCTGAAAAACATCGCAGCGACTGCCCTTCAGGAAATCCACCTGAGACGCCGTTTCCACGCCTTCGGCGACCACCGTCAGGCTGAGGTGATGGGCCATGGAAATAATGCCTTGGGTGATCGCAGCATCGTGATGGTCGGTGGCGATTTCCTGGATGAACGAGCGGTCAATCTTGATCTTGTCGATGGGCAAACGCTTGAGGTAGCTGAGGCTGGAAAAACCGGTGCCGAAATCATCGAGCGCAATGCACACCCCCAACGCCTTGAGCCGGTGCAACGTGTCGATCGCCTGTTCAGCGTTATGCAACAGAAGCGACTCGGTGATCTCCAACTCCAGTTGCTCACCACAGAGTCCGTGTTTCTCCAGGGTGGCTTGTACATACTGGACGAAATGGCCACGCTGAAAATGCATCGGCGAAATATTCACCGCCATCGAGATGCCGGTGATGCCCTGCTCGCCTAGCTGGCGCAACTGCGCGCAGGCCGTATCGAGTACCCAAAGGCTCAGCGGAATGATCTGACCACTGTCCTCTGCCACCGGCACAAACACCGCGGGTGAGATAAATCCTTTTTCCGGATGCTCCCAACGCAGCAACGCTTCGATCCCGACCACCCGACCCGTGCGCGCGTCTATCTGCGGTTGATAATGCAGCTGTAACGACTGAGTTTCGATAGCCTTTTGCAGGTCATTGCGCAGACTCGCGTGCTCGCAAACGCGCTGATTAAGATCGCTGGTGTACCACTGAAAGTTGTTGCGCCCTTGCTGCTTGGCTTTGTACATGGCCATGTCAGCCTGCTGGATCAGTTGCATCGGCTGCTCGATATGACCATCGCTCAGGGTGATGCCGATACTTGCACTCACGTGCAGGTCAATGCCCTGAATGCAGTAGGGTCTGGCAATGCTGGCCATCAAGCGCTCGACCACCGGTACGACGTCCTCATCACGAAGCAGGTCCGGCAGCAGCACGATAAATTCGTCACCGCCCATGCGCACGATGGTATCGCCGGGACGAACCTGCCGGGGCATACGCTGCGCCACCTCAATCAGCACCTGATCGCCGAAGTAGTGTCCGATCGAATCGTTGATGGATTTGAATCCATCCAGATCAATGCACATCACCGCCAGACGACGCTTACGCCGACGACTGATGTGACAATCCAGAACAAGCCGGTCTTCAAGCGAAACACGGTTAAGCAAACCGGTCAGGCGGTCATGGCTGGCGTTGAAACTCAATTGGCGCTCGAAATGCTTTTGCTCGCTGATGTCCCGGGCAATGCCAAATACCCCGACGATTTCTCCGTTGACCATGATCGGCAGGTTAGAGATGTCCATGGTCAGCAGTTTTTGACTCTCGTCGAGAACCCGCGCCTCGAAACGCTGAGGTTCTCCGGCGCGGGCTGCGGAAAAATGCTGACTGACCCGTTCCAAGTCTTCTTCGAGTACCAGATGGGAGAAGTGATGACCAATGAAATCGCTCGCGGTGTGCGGTTTCAGCTTCAGGCCCGCCGGATTCACACTCTGGATGTTGCCGGCCAGATCGAGGGCGAATACCGGGTTGGGGTTGTAGGTGAACAAAGAACGAAAACGTTGTTCGCTTTCCTCCAGACGTTGGCCGTCACGCTCATGACGGATCGCAATGACTGCCAGCTGGGCCGCGCAGGCCAGTCGTTGAATCTGCGCCTCATCCGGCGCATTCGTGCGGTTCTGGTACAGGGCAAATGTACCCAACACGCCTCCCAGATGGGAGAGCAAAGGCACCGACCAGCAGGAACGCAGGTTATGCCCCAGCGCCAGGCCGCGAAAACGCTCCCAGTTTGGATCTCGGGCGATGTCTTCGGTCACCACAAGCTCGCGCCGGAACGCTGCGATGCCGCAGGTTCCTTCGTGTGGACCAATGGCCATTCCATGAATCGCGTCACTGTATTCGACCGGCAGGCTGGGCGCCGCGCCGCTCAGCAAGCGTTTGCCCTCGGCATCAGTGAGCAGGATAGAGCAGAAGGTTTCGGGGGCCTGTGCGTCGTGCATCTGACAGATGGCGCAGAGTATGTCGCCCAGATGATGGTCGGTCGCGATCATGCCGAGAATGTCACGTTGCGACTCGGGGAAGGTCTTGCTGTGAAAGCTCGGACGAGTATTCATGGTGGTTCCTGAAGACTCTCGAGGTCGTCCGGTCTTCAGAGAGCCAGAAATAGTGGCGGCCGATCACTGTCCACTAGTGCTTCGGACGCGCACTCTATAGAGCGCCAGCTAACTAATAAAAGGCTCAGATCCAACATAAAAAACAGTATCAGATTGCCGCGGTTTGGCTGGAATGGTCGGGGTGCTTGGCCGTTTTGATGTTCTGCTGGCCCGGACAGTCCGGAAGCTGCAGCCCGGTTTCCATGAACTTGGACCGATGAACATTTCCACGCCAATAGCCTTCGGACCTGCCGCAAAACATAGTAACGGCCTGCCTATGAACATCTGACATGGCCCACTTGTTAAACGATGTGTTTATAAAGCCGACCAGCCTCTGCAGATGACGATCAAATCCGAAAGTTTCTGGCTCGGTCCAACATTCCATGGAGCCAGGTCCGCATCACCCGCTAAACACTCGGCACCCGGCGTAACGAAGCACGCTGGACAGGCATCTGCTGCCAAGCCAGCTGCGCCTGAACAATGGCGACCGCCTCCAGCACTTTATGCGCCCAGCCGTCATCTTCCGGATGCACCACGACCACGCGAAAGCCATGGTCATCACCTTCAATCTGCACGCCTTCGGAATCATCGACGTGCAAATCGATATCGAACGCCGGCGGATATTTCGAGGGTGCATTCGACAGCCCATGGTCCGTTAGCGCCTGATTGTGTAGCACGCTGTTGACCACGCCGTCGACGCGGATGCCGTAGAGCAACAGCCAACGCCGGATGTAGGACGGCGTGCGGCCGGACGACGTATAGACCCAGATGCTGCAATCCTGGCGGCGCAGTTCTCGGATCAGGGAGCGTGTGCCCCTGCGCAACGGCTCACCCAGCCAGCGATGAATACAGGCCGGCAATCGGCTTTGTTCGACTTCGCAGTGGTGGAGTTGGCAGGCGAGCGTGTCATCGATATCAAACGAAATGCGTATGCGCGGCCGCCTGGACATCTGCATCGGGATGGCCCAGCGGATGGCCTGCCCTGCCCGGCTGCCGAGGGTTTTGCATTTGGCGAACGCTGAATTCCCGCGCATCAATGACCACCCTGAGAGATGGGCAAAGGCTTGCCTTTGAGAAAGAACTTCATCGGGTCAGGCGCTTGTTCTTCCAGGAAGGCTGCGTATTTTTTCTTGATCTTGGGCAGTTCGTACAACGCCTTGACTCCATGTTTGGCAGAGTTGCGTATGACCGATGACGGGTTGAAGTAGCCTTTGGCGTTTTCCAGCGTCAACACGAAAGGCGGCAAGCCCGCGCGCATGAGCAGGTAGCTGACGATGAGCGACCCACTGCGGTTGTTCCCTTCAATGAACAACTGCGGCTTGCTGAGAATGCGCACATAGACACCAGCCGCCCGCTTCCAGACGGATTCGCTGCGATACGCGCAATACCAATTGAACAAGTCCTTGATGCCTCCCTCAACGTTGTTGAAGAAATGCGCCTCGGTCGCGGCCAGGTGCTGGGCGTATTCCAGGCGGCGCGTCGGGTCTCGGCCACAAAGCACCGTGGCGTTGATCTCGAGCATCAGGTTCAGGTGCTGAAGGTCAAATAGATCGACGCCGCGGGCAACATAGTCGTCAATCAACGCGTAGCCTTCAAGCACGTTCTGCAGTACTTCGTCGGTCAAGGGATCGCGTGGCTCCGTGAAGTGCCGGCTGAGCTCGGCGAAGCGGTGTTGCACTTCGCGCAGTGCATGTTCAATCGCAGGCAAATCAAGGCGATGCGTAGCAGGCATTGGTGCTCCTTGGAAACGCTTGGTAAATGTCTACCGGATGCCCGCCAAATCCATTTGGCTTCTGCAGGTATGCGGCCTTGACCGGATGGGTGACTTAGCTGAACTTGCCGCTGATGTAGTCGCCGGTCATCTGTTCACGTGGGTTGTCGAAAATCTGCGTTGTTGGACCCATTTCAACCAGATAGCCGGTGCGCGTGCCCTGGGAAATATCCACCGAGAAGAACGCCGTCGTATCAGCGACGCGGATGGCTTGCTGCATGTTGTGGGTGACCAGCGCGATGGTGTAATCCTTCTTCAGCTCGACCATCAGTTCCTCGACTCGCCGGGTAGCGATCGGGTCGAGTGCCGAACACGGCTCATCCAGCAGCAGGACTTCCGGCTCGGTGGCGATGGCGCGGGCGATGCACAGGCGTTGTTGCTGGCCGCCGGAGAGCGACAGGCCGCTGACCTTGAGCTTGTCCTTGACTTCATCCCACAGGGCGGCGCCTTGCAGCGCATGCTTGACCCGATCGCCTATATCGCCTTTGTAGCGATTGAGGCGCAGACCAAACGCGACGTTGTCGAAGATGCTCATCGAGAACGGGTTCGGCTGTTGGAACACCATGCCGATGTAACGGCGCACGACCACCGGATCAACGCCCTTGGCATAGACATCTTGCCCAAGGAAGTGCACGTGGCCTTCGAAACGGAAACCTTTCACCAGATCGTTCATCCGGTTAAGGCTGCGCAGCACGGTACTCTTGCCGCAGCCGGATGGCCCGATGAAACCGGTGATCTTGTTTTTCTCGATCGGCACATGGCTGTCACGTACCGCCATGAAGTTGCCGTAGAAAATCTTGTCCAGTTTGCAGTCCATGACTACAGGTGCCTGGGTGACAAACGGAGCGGCTATTTGCGCAGTGGATACGTTCAAGATCAGATGCTCCCGTTCTTAATACTTGGGCTTGCCGAAGATACGGCTGATGATATTCACGACCAGCACGATCATCACCAGCACCAGTGAGGCCGCCCATGCGAGCTCGAGCTGGTTGTCGAACGGCATGCCGGAGAAGTTGTAGATCAGCACGGCAAGCGATGCCGTCGGGTTCATGACCTCGAGGCTGCCTTGGTGGTAGATCCAGTAGTTGCTGAACAGCGCGGTAAACAACAGCGGCGCTGTTTCGCCCGCGGCCCGTGCCACCGCCAGCATGACGCCGGTCAGGATCGCGGGCATGCCGGTGGGCAAGACGATTTTCCAGATCACCTGCGAGCGGGTGCAGCCCATGCCATAGGCGGCATCCTTCATGATCTTGGGCACCATCCGCATCGACTCTTCCGCCGTCAGCACGACGATAGGCAGCATCAGGACTGCCAGCGCTACGCCACCGGCCGGTGCCGAATAAGTGCCGGTGGTCATCACCACCAGGGCGTAAGCAAACACCCCGGCCAGAATCGATGGCAACCCCGTGAGCATCTTGGCGGCAAAGCGCGCAGCGTTCGCCAGCTTGCTGTCCGGCCCCAGTTCAGCCAGGAAAATCGCCGCCATGATGCCGACCGGCACCGCGATTGCCGCCGCGATACCCACCATCACAAAGGTACCGGCCATCGCGTTGCCGAAGCCCCCGCCCATCTCGAAGCCCGTCGGCGGCAGTTCGGTGAAGACTTCCAGGTTCAGGCGAGCGCCGCCGCGGGTGATCAGCATGTAGAGCACGGAAATCAACGGTACGCTGGCCAGCAGCGCCCCGCCCCAGACCAGGGTGGTCAGGATCAGGCTGCGCAGGGCGCGGCCCTCGAACTTGCGCTGCAGGCTGGGCATCGCGCCTGCTGGAGCCGTCAAGTCTGTTGCAGCAGTCAGGTCGGTCATCACTTATTACCCCGTTGGGCGTACATCATGATCAAGGAGCCGAAGACGTTCACGATCAACGTGATCAACATCAGCACCAGTGCGGCATACATCAACACCTCGATCTCGTTCGGCCCGGCTTCGGGGAAGTTCAGGGCCAGCAAGGCCGCCAGGGTGTTGGCCGGTGCGAACAGCGAAAGGGAAATGTTATTCGCGTTGCCTACCAGCATGGCCAGCGCCATCGTTTCACCCAACGCGCGTCCCAGGCCAAGTACCAGAGAACCGAAAATGCCCGTGGCGGCCGACGGCACCATCACCTTGAGAATCGCTTCCCAGTGGGTGGTCCCCATGCCGTAGGCGGCCTGCTTGGTTTTCATCGGTACGCCCGTGAGCGCATCCTGCGAAACAGCGGCAATGGTTGGAAGAATCATGATGGCGAGCACCAACGCCGCAGGAAGCAGCCCCGGCCCGCTCAAGGATGTGCCGAAAAATGGCACCCAGCCGAGTTCGCTGTTCAACCAGGTGGTCAGTGGCCGAATCGCCGGGATCACCACATAGATCCCCCACAGGCCGTAGACGACGCTGGGGATGGCCGCGAGTAATTCGACAATGGTGCGGAAAATGGCGGCGAGCTTGGGAGGCAGGAAGTCCTGGGTCAGGAAAATCGCCATGCTGACGCCGAAAAAGCCCGCGATCAGCAATGCGATGAAGGCGCTGTAGAGCGTGCCCCAGATAGCCGGCAGGATGCCGTATTTACCCTGGTTCACGTCCCAGACGGTGCCTAGGAGAACATCGAACCCGTGCTTTTCCATGCCAGGCAGCGCCTTGCGTCCCACTTCGAACACGAGGGCAAATACCAACGCCAGAACCAGAATGACCCCAATACGCGCAAGCGCACGAAAGGTGCGATCAACCAGGAAGTCCTTCGCGGACGGTGGTTGGCAGGCAGAATCTGGATTAACCGGTACGACAAAGGGTTTGTTCATTGGCTAAGTCCGGAACAAGGGGGAAACTCTCCCGGCATGGCTGACAGCACACGCCGAGAGAGGCCTCAGGCGTTACTGAATGTTGGCGGACGCTTTGCGAACCTGCTCGACAACCGACTGCGGCAACGGGATGTAACCCATCGAGTCGGCAATCTTTTGCCCTTCGGTCAGGCTGTATTCGACCATTTCACGCATGGCCTTGGCCTTGGCCGGGTTGCCGTTGTCCTTGCGGAAAATCATCCAGGTGTAGGACGTGATCGGGTACGACTTGGCGCCGTCTGGATCAGGCAACCAGGACACCAGGCTATCCGGCATCTTCACCGCTGCCAGAGCCTCGGCACCGCTCTCGGCGTTTGGCACGACGTAGTGGCCGGCCTTGTTCTGCAACTGGGCAAAGTCAACCTTGGCAAGTTTGGCGAAGCCGTATTCGATGTAGCCGATCGCGCCCGGCGTCTGGCGCACAGTAGCCGTCACACCATCGTTCTTCGGCGACTTGATGAACTTGTCACTGGCCGGCCAGTTGACGGTGTTGCCCTCCCCCAGCGCCTGCTTGAACTCCGGATTGATGGTTGCCAAGTGCTTGGTGAATACCGCGGTCGTACCGCTGGAATCCGCACGCACAACCACCGTGATCGGCGTATCGGACAGTTTCAGGTCCGGGTTGGCGGCGACGATCTTTGGATCGTTCCAGCGGGTGATCTTGCCCAGGAAAATGTTTGAGTACACATCGCGTGGCAACTTCAGGCCTTTAGGATTGCCCGGCAGGTTATAGGCCAGCACGATTTCCCCGGCGGTCATCGGCAGCAACTGCACGCCTTCGGCAACCTTGGCGATATCTTCGTCTTTCATTGCCGAGTCACTGGCGGCGAAATCAACGGTTTTATTCAGGAAGTCCTGTACACCCGCGCCGCTGCCCTTGGATTGGTAATCCACAGTGACACCTTCGGATTTCTTGCTGAAATCCTTGAACCAGGTCAGGTAGATCGGCGCCGGGAAACTCGCGCCAGAACCCGTCAGACGGACGCTTTCTGCAGCGAACGACGCCGAAGTGGCACCAAGAGAAAGCGTAACGGCGAGCGCAACAGACTTCATCAAACTTTTCATTGAAAGAAATTCCTTGTGATGACGGGCTGGGGAACTCTGCAACAGTCGTGTTACGTTTTTATGAACATCGAATTGCAAAAGGGGACAAATGTCCCCGTTTTGCGCCACGGCACCGACGTGAAAAGCTCGCGCACACCCACGCCCCGGCATTTGCTCAGGGCCTGAAGAAGTTGAATTCACACGCCGATTGATCGGATCGCAATGCCGAGGCGCATTGATTCCGGCAGCGCTGGGGCTGCTTGCAGGTCGTAAGGACCCGTTCGAGGGATTGCCGTCATGGACGGCTGGCGCTGGGACGTATCAGTGACGCAACAACCTACGCAGCGGAACCCCATCCTTGAGCACGGGGGATTTGATGACGATGTAACTGAAGTACTTGGAAATGCCGATGTTCTTGTCCAGCAGCCCTTCGATCACTTCCTGGTAATGCTGGATACTGCACGTCATGAAGCGCACCAGGTAATCGTACCCGCCGCTGATCAAATGGCACTCCAGCACCTCATCGACCAAGCGAATATTGGATTCGAACTTGGCGAAGTCTTCCCGCTTGTGGTCACTGAGAGTGACTTCAGTGAAGACCGTGACCGAGTCAGTGATCTTGGCCAGGTTGAGATGAGCCCTGTAGCCGGAAATATAACCAGCCGACTCGAGCCGCTTGACTCGCTGCAGGCAGGGGCTGGATGACAGGCCCACGGCATCGGCGAGACTGACGTTGGTCATTCGACCGTCCTTTTGAAGTTCAACAAGGATACTGATATCAATTCGGTCTAGTTTTATTAAACCTTCCATCGGGTACCCCTCGGTTGTCTTCAGGTTGACAGTGGTTTTAGCAAATTCAACGCCGCAAAGATAGCTGATGCTGAGCGACGAGGTCGGCCATGCTGGTGATGTAGAAATCGGCGGAATATGCTTGATTATCAGGCTCATGGCCACGGCGGATCAGGCACAGGCCAGCCGATTTTGGCGGGGACGCGGGCGGCCTGGACACTTGCATGATGTTTTCAGGCTTGAGCTTGTTCGCCAGCAACCATGCCTCGTCCTCCAGTGGATTGTTGGCGCGGGAATGCAGGTCCTCGGGGGGAATTCCCAAGCGCTCGCAGAGCGGGTCACGGTCCTCGGCATCACGATCGCAATACACCAGCAGCCGGTAGAATTTGCGCAGGTACAACATGGCACCGGGCGCGTCCTCGAACAGCGACCAGTTGCTGGCCGAACGGGCAAAGCTCATGCCCTCCTCCCAACTGACCTTGAGCCCCAGGCGCTCTGCCAGTTGACGATGGGCAAAGCACAACAGACCACTGAAGCCCAGTTCGGAAAAACGCGGATAGAGCCCGCGCACTGCCTCGTCGAACTCAGCCAGCACCGCCTCCCTGGCTGGCACGTCCGGATGGTTGTCGAGCAAAGGTTGCAGGGCCGTCCAGACACCGGAATCCCGATCGACCAGGACTTCGTCGCAATCGATCAGCAGCGCACGATAATCAGTCAGGTGCATGTGTGTCGCCTCCCATGATGCATTCATCAATCCATATGCGCTAAATGCCCCCGGTCGGCACATCGCTACTGCGGGCCGACCGAGACCTGAGATTAATCCAACACGCGCAGCAATGCTGCTTCAAGAATGGTCAGTGCTTCGTCGATCTGACTTTCTTCGGTGACCAGGGGCGCCAGGAAGCGCAGAACATTTCGGTACACCCCGCATTTGATCACCAACAGCCCGCCTACCCTGGCCTGGTCGATCAGTTGTTGGGTGAGTTCGGCATCGGGGCTGTGGGCCTCATCGTCCTTGATCAATTCGATGGCCAGCATGAAGCCAGTACCGCGCACGTCACCGATGCGCGGGTGACGTGCCTGCAAGCGCAGCAGGCCCTGCCGCAGCCGCTCGCCCAGGACCTGGCCATGCTCGAGCAACTGCTCCTGTTCGTAAGCGTCGATCACCGCCAGCGCCGCTGCACACGACAAGGCATTGCCGCCATAGGTGCCGCCAAGACCACCGGGCAATGGCGCGTCCATGATGTGCGCACGCCCCACCACGCCCGAAATGGGCAAGCCACCTGCCAGACTCTTGGCGACGGTGACCAGGTCCGGCTGAATGCCGGCGTGCTGAAAACCGAACCACTTGCCGGTACGCCCGAAGCCGGTCTGGATTTCATCGAGGATGAGCACGATGCCGTGTTGCTCGGTGAGGGTCCGCAGCGCCTGGAGAAATTCGGGCGGAGCAGAAAGGAAACCGCCGTCGCCCTGCACCGGCTCGATGATGATCGCCGCGACGCGATCCGGAGCGACTTGGGTCGCCAGCAGCTCATTCAGGGCCTGCAACGCCATCTCGCTGCTGAAACCGCGATAGGCATTCGGGTATGGAGTATGGAAGACCTCCGGTGCGAAGGGCCCGAAGTTCTGCTTGTAGGGCTGGCTCATGCCCGTCAGCGTCGTACCCAGCAAGGTACGCCCATGAAAACCGCCACGAAAGGAAATGACCGCGGGACGATTGGTATGGGCGCGGGCGATCTTCACCGCGTTCTCCACCGCCTCCGCGCCAGAGGTGAACAACGCCGCCTTGTAGGCTTGCTGACCACCTACCAACTCGCACAGGCGCTTGACCAGGTCGAGATAGGGCTTGTAGGCCACCACCTGGAAGCAAGCATGGCTGACCTTTTGCAATTGGGCCTGCACGGCCGCGACTACCTTCGGATGATTGTGACCAATGTTCAAGACGCCAATGCCGCCGACGAAGTCCAGGTAGCGCGCCCCGTCCACGTCCCACACTTCAGCCCCCTGGGCCCGGTCGATGACCAGCGGATGTGCGGTGACCAGACCCCGGGGCACGAATTGATCGCGTTGACGGAGCAAGCTTGGGGTTTCTTCGACTTTACTGTTCATGGCATCTCCCACAGTGAACCAGGCAACCGGGAAACGGCTGCGATGTGTTCCACAGGTTAAGCGTTCGACGCGATTGTCTAAGCCGAACTTGGCCTCTGGGAAATTCGGATCGACTGTTTTCACCCCGGCAAACAGCAGATTCCTTCAGCCGCCTCCAGCCCGATGGAATCTGCCGGCAGACGCCCCATACAACGCAGCGATGTGTGATTACGCAGGCTCTTTTGATACATCCTGCTTTGCCACTCGGGCATGCTGGAGGTTCCCTATCCAGTAACGAGAAGTGACCCATGGCCCTGCTTTATAAAGCCGACCCGGTACGCGGCGAACAATGGAAGCGTCTATTCGCCGAGCACGCGCCGGATATCGAATGGCGTGCCTGGCCGGACATCGGCGAGCCGAAGGATATTCGCTACCTCGCCGCCTGGCAGGCGCCGGACGACCTCGAAACATTGCTGCCAAACCTGGAGGTGCTGTTCGCCTTGTCGGCCGGGGTCGACCAACTTGACCTTGATCGCCTGCCCACGTCCCTGCCGGTGGTCCGGCTACTCGACCCCGGCATCACCCGGGGCATGTGCGAGTACGCCAGTTTCGCCGTGCTCAGCCTGCACCGGGACATGCTCCGTTATCGCCAGCAACAGGTCGCCCGGTGCTGGCAGGTGCACTTGCTGCAGCCGGCGGCCCAACGTCGGGTCGGTGTCATGGGGCTAGGCATGCAGGCCCGGCAGATCCTGGCCACTTTGCAGACCTTTGGCTTCGCTTTGTCAGGTTGGGCACGCAGCGAACACCGCATCGCCGGGGTGGACTGCTTTGCCGGTGACGCACAGCTCCCGGCGTTCCTCGGCCAATGCGACATCGTGTTGTGTGTCTTGCCATTGACCGAGCAGACCAAAGGGATTCTCAACCGCCAGTTGTTCCAACACCTGCCCAAGGGGGCTGCCCTGGTCAACATGGGTCGCGGCGGGCACCTGATAGAAGAGGATCTGCTCGACGCCCTGGCCAGCGGCCAGCTCAGTGCCGCGGTGCTCGACGTATTGCAACAGGAACCGGCAGCATCGGATCACCCGTTCTGGCAGCATCCACAAATATTACTGACGCCGCATATCGCGGCGATGACCCAACCCGAAAGTGCCTTTGGCGTGTTGCTGGACAATATCCGCCGCCATCAGCGCGGCGAATCGATGCTCGGCCAGATTGACCCTCAGCGACGTTATTGACCCGCGCGTGTCATGCACCTACGAGAAAAACACCGACGAAAAATCCGCTGATATTTGCTGCTGAGCCTGCTCCCGATTTGAGCAATAACTGCGGTGCGCGAAGCCGCAACTTATGCAATCTACCGAATCAATGTCCGCCTCTTGTCAGGCCTGGTGGCAGGTGAGATACCAACACTTTCAGCGGAGAAATCCGACCGGTCACGCTCCCTGTCCATGGAGATCTGTCATGTCCAACACGCAACGCCCCGCCTGTACCTATCGCCCCATGACGCCTGCCGATGTGACATCGGCTCATGCCTTGTCCGTGCAGTTGAAGTGGCCCCACCGCCTGGAAGACTGGGCCATGCTGCAGCGTGTCTCGCAGGGTTTTGTCGCAGAGGACGAAGGCCGCCTGATCGGTACGGCGTTCACCTGCCCACAGGGTGACTACGCCACGATCGGCCTGGTGATCGTCAGCGATGAGTACCAGGGCCAGGGCATCGGTCGCAAACTGATGGAGCTGGCACTCCAGGCCTGCGGCTCGCAGACCCCCATGCTCAATGCGACGCTGGCCGGCGCGCCTCTTTATGTCAGCCAGGGATTCGTCGACTTTGGGCATATCCAACAACACCAAGGAAACGTATCGCCCCCTGCCCCCAGTGACCTGCCACCCAGTGAGCGCTTGCGTCACCTGAGCGACGTCGATCGAAACGACGTGATCGCACTCGCCAACGCTGGCAGCGGCCTGGACAGGCATGCCGTGCTCAACGATCTGTTCGAGAGTGTCGAAGACGTCGTGGGGATCGAGCGTGAGGGGCAATTGCGAGCGTTCGCCCTCCTGCGTTCCTTCGGTCGCGGTCGTTACATCGGCCCGGTCGTTGCGGAAAATCCAGAGCAGGCCAAGCACCTGATCGCGGTGTTGTTGGCTCAAGTGCCGGATGCTTTCGTGCGCATGGATGTACTGCCCGACAGCGGGCTCGGTTCCTGGCTGGAAGAAGCCGGGCTGAAACAGGTCGACACCGTCGCACAAATGGTTCGTGGGACCCCACCCCGGGCCCGCGATGGCGTACATCAGTTTGCGCTGGTGACCCAGGCTATCGGCTGACGCCCCACTCACAGCGACACTATCCACTCTCCCGGAGTAACACCCTCATGCCAGAACCCACCGCCGTGCTGCTCGCACATGCCAACGGCACTCCCGCGTCAACAGCATTCACCTGCGGCTCATTGGGCGCCAACGATCCTTTCGACCGACAGATCGCTTATGTCGGGACCGATGACATTGCTGCCGGCGTCGTCCAGGCGAGCGGACAATTCAGCAGCGATCGGTACCCCTACAGTGAAACGATTGTGGTCCACGCGGGACGCGTCATCTTGCAGAGCCAGGATCACGCGCTCGAACTCAATCCGGGTGACAGCGCCGTGATCGCCCGTGGCACATCGGTTCAGATCGACGCGCTACCTGGCTCGTTCTGGGCATTCTGTGCCGATACCCAGCCTGTTGAAGCCGGTACTGCCGGACTGACCGCCCTCCCCCCATACACCCTGCTCTCCCCTTCGACGCCTCCGAGTGAAGAATTCCTGCTGAGCCCGACACCGCAATGTCGCTCGAACAACGTGTTCGTCGAGGACGCGACTAACCTGCGCATCGGCATCTGGGACTCGACACCCTATACCCGCAAGGCGCGGCCACACACGATGCATGAACTGATGCACCTGATCGAGGGCAGCATCATTCTCCAGAACGCCGACGGTTCTGAACTGGCGGTCAACACGGGCGATACCGTGTTCGTGCCGCGAGGCGCCCCCTGCGCCTGGAAGAGCAGCGTCTATGTGCGCAAGTTCTACGTCTGCAAATGATGTCTGGCGGGGCCTTTTGGGGTTGGTGAGGCCGCGCTCCCCCTGTGGGAGCGAGCTTGCTCGCGATGGCGGTGGTCCGGTCACATGGATGCCGGGTTTACTGGCCTCATCGCGAGCGAGCTCGGCTCC
>NZ_JACNDD010000002.1:0-138834 GCF_017351395.1 Pseudomonas sp. FW305-28 | reverse complement strand
GAGCAAGGCTTCGGTCTTTGCCTAAGCTTATTGATCTAGCGATATTTTTCTGTCTATAAGATAGCGTTAGTAGTGGCATTTGGCTACGTGTTCTTTGTCCTTTCACGGCGGCTTAGCGGTCTCAAGTGCGGATTCCACGGCTATCCGGCCACCCTTAAGGCAGGCAGCAACGCCGAATTTAATTCACTACCATCGACCTCTTTTATCGACGCAGAAAGGTCGTCGTGGAGCAGTTATCCGTGCGTAAGATTCGAGAAGTGCTACGTCTTAAATTCGAGGTTGGCCTATCTACCCTCCAGGTCGCTATCAGCTTGCAAGTAGGTCGAGCCAGCGTCGGTGAGTACTTCAATCGCTTTGCTGCCAGCGACCTTGCCTGGCCCTCTGCGCTGACTGACGCCGAGTTGCAACGGCATCTTTTTCCGACGCCGCCCGCTGTCCCCAGTGATCAACATCCGGTACATCGATTACCGCAGTCCGCGTGGCTTGGACAAGCCCCTGATCCTGCAACTAGACAGCGGCCAGTGGCTGCGCGACGGTCTCAACCTGATCATCGGCGGCCCTAAAACCTGGCTCGCCTGCGCGCATGCCCACAAGGCCTGCCGGGACGGCTACAGCGTGCGCTACTTGCTTCTGCCGCGCCTGATAGAGGAACTGGGCCTGGCCCACGGAGATGGTCGCTTCGTCAAATTAATGGCCGGCGGGACATGCTTGAGCTGTTGGACGACCATTACGGTAACCGCTCGACGCTGTGGACAAATGGCACGCGCTGATCGGCGATCCGACCTTGGGCGATGCGATCCTCGACAGGTTGGTGTACAACGCTTATCGGATCGAACTGAAGGGCGAATCGATGTGCAGGCGTGTAACGAAATTGACGACGGCAGGGGCTTCTGATTAACAATGCAAACCTGCGTCGCTGCGCTAGGACCGGCCTGGCCGGATTAGCGTTGAACAGGTGGCCGTATGTTGGTGGGCTGAGTCGCCGGATGGTGGGGGAATACGCATGGTAGCGTTCAAGCGTTCAGATTTTCTGTTCATAGCAGAACCGTAGGGAGCGGTTGCTTTTTATAACCACGGATAGGAGAAATTTATGCCTGATTTGGAACCTTGGCAGAGTTTGTTGCTGGGGATTGGTGGCTTGTTGGGTACAATCGCCACAGCGGTGGCGACATTTTTCCTCTGGCGAGTAACGCTGGTTCTTGCCCGAGAGACCACGCGAATGGCTGAGGCTTCAGCACAACCTCACGTGGTGGTGACCCTAAGTCCCAATCGATGGTCTGTACGACACTTTGATTTACTCATCGATAACACGGGTAACGCCACGGCCTATGATGTTAAGGTTTCCTTCAACCCACCGCTTCAAAACGGAGAAGCCAGGGGCGTCAACGCAAAGATTCCCTTCGAGTCTGTGAGTGTTCTGAAACCAGGCGTGGGCCTTCGCAGCTACCTTTCCGATTACGCTCCATTGAAAGGGAAAGTGTTCGAAGTGGAAATATCTTGGCGTCGAAGCAGCTCGAATAAAAAGCGGGAGGGACATTTCTATATTTTGAGTATGTCTGACCATGAAGGGGTTAGCCGACTCGGAAATGAACCAGCAATTGATGTGGTTCGCCATCTTAAGGGGATGGAGAAAAATTTGGCCGACTTGTCTCGAGAGCACCTGACGGTCGACGTCTACAGCGCCTTAGATCGGGCCCATGAAAAGAGACAAATGGCTAGAGAGCAGCGGCGCCGGAGACACTCAAAAAATCAACAGGTCGAAACTCAGCAAGTGTTGGATAAAATTTCGGATTCTGATTGATTAACACGTATGAGGCGTCATTCAGTCAAGAGCTCCGATGCTGTTACTTGTGGCTGTGCGCAGGACACCCAGCTAAAAAAGGTTGGTCTATTCTGCTAGTAATCCGTCCCCTTTTGCTTTGGGCATCGAGTAATAGGCGAAAAAACTAGGAGCAGGCAGGGATGATCCTCACCGAAAATCAGCTGGACGAATGGGTTCGTGGAAACGCTCGTGATGCTCAGGGAGTAATAGTTGAATTAATTTGGCGTTTGGTGGCAGCGTCATGTCCGGCCCCGCTGGAGCGTCGGTTTCCATTGGGAGATAGCATCGGTCAACACGGCCCGGATGGTGTGTTGCATGTGAATCTATCTTTTGATCCGTTCGTACCGGAAGGAAGATCATTTTGGGAGGTAGGTACTGGGCTCAAAGCGGGTGATAAAGCTACTGCTGACTACAACGGCTTGGTCGAGGCAATCCCCGAAAATATTCGGCGACAGTCGAGCTTTGTATTTGTCACGCCCCTTTCTGGCAGAAGGGATTGGGAACACACTTGGAAGGAGGACTCTCAAGGGCGGTGGCTAGAGGATCGAATAGCCAGGGGCGAATGGGCGGAAGTAAGAATCATTGACGGCACAAAGCTAATCGACTGGATTTGCCAGTTCCCGGCGGTGGAGCTATGGCTTGCAAATATAATCATTGGATTGCCCCAAACCATCGAGACACCCGACCAGCGCTGGAACTTGATTCGCTCTATTGGTGAGCCGCCATCCTTGATGCCCCGCGTCTTTCTTACAGGTAGGGATGAAGCTTGCTCAAAAATTCATGAGATTTTCGTTGGGAATGCAATTCAATTAAAACTCAGCACCCGCTACCCAGATCAGGTTGTGGATTTTGTCTCCGCATATTTGGCTGAGCAGGGTGAAGAGTTCAGGGCTGATGCCGCTGGACGTTGTCTCGTTGTGTCGACGGTGGAAACTTGGAAGGCTTTATCCGCTCAGAGAGAAAAGCTCTTCTTGATTGCAGACTCCGGGCTAGATCTGAGCGGAGCTTCAGGCACCAAGTTGATCCAAATGGCAAGGCGTGCAGGACACGCAGTTATTTTTGGAGGCGCGGCGGGCGGTATTCCAGACCCTGCCAGTGCGTCGCTGCACAATCCTCGTTCACAGGATGTTAAAGAGGCACTCACTCACTCGGGATACGGAGAGGAACGAGCTCGCTCGTTGGCCCAAAAGTGTGCAGGAAACCTCGGATCTTTACTCCGGTGCCTCCAAAACCTTTCATTGATGCCTGAGTGGGCTGAAGGATCTGTCGCATCGGAATTAGCAGTTGCGATGATGCTAGGGGCTTGGGCTGATGAGTGCTCCGCTGATCGCACTATTGTGGAAAACCTAACGGGAAAATGTTACGGGGAGTGGATTGAGTCAATGCGAGTTGCAGCACTCGCCTCGGGCACTCCCCTAATTCATCAATATGGAGATTGGAAATTTAGCTTACGCTTTGAAGGCTGGTATGCGTTAGGGCCGAGGATATTTGACGAACATCTCGATCGTTTTAGAGCTATCGCTGTTTCGGTATTCACAGAGGCAGATCCTCAATTTGACCTCCCTGTTGAACAACGCTACGCGGCAGCTGTTCACGGAAAGGTTTTACTTCATTCGCAGGAATTAAGAAGGGGGTTGGCCGAAACCCTAGCTCTAGTAGGTAATCACGCTAAAGCACTGATTTCATGTAAGCCTAATAAGGCGGAGGCAACTGCCTCCAATACCGTTTATGAAACGCTATCCGGTGCTGGCTGGATACAGTGGGCAAGTTTAGGGGATTTATTGCCCTTGTTTGCGGAAGCTGCACCCAGCATTTTTCTCAAGGCTGTTGAGGATGCATTGGCACATGAAAATGGTCCTTTCGAAATTTTGTTTCGCCAAGAGGGCGGAGGAATAACGGGTCGAACTTATATTAGCGCCTTATTGTGGTCGTTAGAAACGTTAGCATGGGATCCTATTTATTTAAATAGGGCGGTATATTGCCTCGCAGAACTATGCCTGCTTGACTCAGGTGGTCAGTGGGCAAATCGTCCCGCAAACTCGCTAAGAGATATTTTTCTCCCTTGGTATCCACAAACATGTGCTTCCTTAAAACAAAGATATACAGCAGTGTCGCTTATAGTAGATGAACAGCCCGTCGTGGGCTGGAGGCTTCTATTGGCTCTCTTGCCTAGCTCTCACTCATCATCTTCGGGCACTCGGAAACCCGAGTGGAGAGAAACTATTCCAGATGACTGGGCAGATGGAGTAAAAGCATCAGAATACCATTCTCAGGTTCTACGATACGCAGATATGCTCGTGGATGAAGTGGCAAGTGATCCTGCAAGATTTTCAGATGTGCTAGATTGCATTGAGTGCCTACCTATAGAGGCAGGTGAAAGGTTTCTGAGTTATTTAGAAGTCGATGCGCCGGCTCTCTTGTCTGAAGACGATATCGTTGTTTTGTGGAACAAGTTGGTGGATGTCATTTCTAAGCACCGAAGATTCATTGATTCTGAATGGGCCATGTCATTGGAACGAATCAATAGGATCGCTGACACGGCGGAAAAACTATCTCCTACATCACCAGCTTTTATCCATCGCCGTCTATTCAGTGAAAGAGATTTTGATTTTTATGAGGAAGGGGGAAGCTTTGAAGAAAAAAGCCAGCGTCTTAGTCTAAGACGTGAAAATGCCTTGGCCGAAATCGAAGCTTTAGGTGGTTATGCATCCATCATAAATTTTTCTTTGGTCGTAAAGTCTTCTTGGCGAGTAGGGCTTGCATATGGAAAAATTGCTTCTGGTCAAGTGGATTTGATAATTTTGCCTGACTTAATAAGTAGTAGCGATAGAAAGATTGTAAGTTTTGTAGAAGGATTTGTGTTGAGCCGGTTTAATTCGCTGGGTTGGTCTTGGGTCGATAAACTTGATCTGTCGAAGTGGACACCATTTGACAAGGGTGTTTTCTTATCATATTTACCTTTCAATGAAAAAACTTGGGAGTACGTGGCGCGATTACTCGCATCTGACGATGATAGGTATTGGCGGGCCACATCTGCCAATTTTTTTGAGGAATCTGAAAAAATTGATTTTGCCATCGATAAGCTCATCATTAATGATCGTCCGAACGCAGCTTTAAGGTGCATTGGTGCTTGCATTCGTAAAAAATCGCCATTCAATCCTCAATTAGCAGTGAAGGCACTTTTGACAGCGCTTCGCTCAGATGAGCCTCAAAGTTCTATCGATTCATACCAGACTACGGAAGTTATTAAAGCGCTGCAGCGTCATTCTGGCGTGAGTTTGAGTGATATAGTTAGTGTCGAATGGGCATACCTGCCATTGCTAGACAAACATAGCGATGCCTCACCTATTTTTTTGTGGAAAAAACTCGCTCAAGAACCTGATTTTTTCTGTGAGGTCATACGTCTTGTTTTCAAACCTAAGAATCAGAACGAGACTGATGATTCAACTCCACTTGATGAAGGGCAGCAAAGGGTCGCGACCAATGCCTACCGCCTTTTAAATAATTGGCAGCATCTGCCGGGGCTGGTACTAAATGATGAATTTGACGGAGACTTTTTTAAGAGCTGGGTTAGCGCCGTGAAAGAGATGTGCACCACGACTGGACATCTGGAAGTGGCAATGTCCATGACCGGCCATTGCCTTATCTATGCACCGCAGGATCTCGATGGACTTTGGATTCATCGCTCGGTAGCCACTGTATTAAACGCAAAAGATGCAGAGCCCATGAGAGATGGTTATAGAGCCGCTTTGTACAATCAGCGCGGAGCACATTGGGTTGATCCCACAGGCGCAGGAGAGAAACTTTTAGCTGAAGGGTACAGGTCCAAAGCAAGCGATTTAGAGGAGGCGGGGTATCATCGTCTTTCAACCTCGCTGCGAGAAATGGCTGAGTCGTATGATCGTGAAGCTGAGTTTGTTGTAGCGAGAAGCATCAAGAGAGATTTATGAAGCTACCATTCAAAAGTGGCTTTTTGAGTTTTTTTAAAAAATGGCACATATGGGCCCTTTCTTAGGTGAGTCTATTTTACTTGTTCAGCCATTCCTCGGCGGCGTCGGCACCATACTTTGCTTCCATTCTTTCAAAACTTTGTGATTTTCACCCTTAGTTTCGATGACCTCTCCGGTATTGGTTTTTTTGGATTTAGGGACGGATTTTTTTAGCTAAACTAGTCTGTCTCCTGCGTTATCTAGATTGGCCTTGTGTAACACACACGTCGCCCGGTGCGCCTAATGGCAGAGTGTTGGCGCACCGTGTTATTCTCGCTTAAGCAGTTTGGATACACGGGTTGCAGCGAACCATGCTAAGCGGCCGGAACCAACCAGCAGACGCTTCAGCACACGAATGCACTGGCCCAGCCGATGCCGTGCAGCCCTAAAAACACGACGCCTATCAGCCACAGGCCGTGCATCAATCAAGCACAGCTTGGTAGTCGCCAACGCCACTTTTGCTCCGACCGCCACAGCGACAGCAAGGAAATACAGCCAACGCTGATTCTTGGCTTTGTCATGTTGGCTGACTAGGGCCGACAACTGTTTCAAGGAAGGCTTGGCACCGGCTAGCCAGGGAATGATGCATTCGCTGGCCAAGGCTACGGTGTGGCAGCTGATGTTTTTGTCTACGAGTCCTGGCGGACCATCAGGATTGGCCGAGCAGTAGCCACGGGGGACGTACTCGCAGGTGCTGGAGAGTGGCGATGAGCGCGAGATGACATTAGAAAAGTGCTTCACGGGGCACAACCGTTGGTTGTAGTCGTTGATCTCTGTGCGAATGGCGATCACGTCCTCATCGCTTAGGGTTCTTCTATTCGCGGCGTAGAACCCTTTGGAGTCGTCCGGTGCGTAACCTATGAAGTAGCTGGCTTCACCTTCCTTGATGTGAGTAAAGGTCCACTGGGAATCACTGCTCCACTGGCACGACTTCAGGCTACCCAGGCCATTAACCTTACAGTAATCATCGTAGCGCCTGATCTGGCCCAACAGGAACGCGCTGGCGTCCTGGATGCTCGCTGTCGCCTCCTTCAGCAGTGCGGCGTCTTCATTGGCGCCGTTGTCCGCCACGAAGAACACCGCTGCGACCAATGCCAGCGGAAACCAGAAGTGATCGTATAGCTGTCGGAAGCGTTCGGTGAGGTTGAGGTTGTCATAAACAAGGACCATGACAGCCCATCCGGTGAGGGCGCAAAGCATCAACAGGGGAATCAACCCGACTTCGCTGCCCAGCTTTCCAACGCCATTGATGGTGTAGCGGATGGGCAGGTAATTGATGGTTGGGAAAAGGCCCAAGCAGTTCAACACACCGGGTAGGAACAGGAGCGCGAAGAAGATGAACACGCCTCGCTTCTTGCTCACGGTAAAGGCCGCTGCTGCCAGCAAGGGAATCAGCAGCAATGACAGCATCATCAGATAGCCCAGCGTGATCACCATGGCTTCATCGGGCGACCAGTAAGTTCCGATGATTTGTCCGGCGTCGTTACGCCCGGTGAAGGTCGATGATACGACGCCAAGGCCTTCCAGGATCTGGTGTAGGTTGTAGGCCGCGCCGTGGAGGAACTTTACGTAAGGGTAGAAAAAATCCCCTATTGAAATTGACATCAATCTGAGTCCTTCAATTTTTTTGCCATTCCGTGGTTACGTGGAGGAGAGCGGGAAAAACGGCCAGATTATGGGTGAGTCTATCCGACGCGGCCCAGCGGATATCCGTTGGGCCGATGTCATTTTTGTGATGGAGCGCAAGCACGAGCATCGTCTACGGGCAGGGTACGCTCGGCTGCTTGAGCACAAGCAGCTGCATGTTCTGGATATTCCCGATGACTATCGCTTCATGGATCCTGAGCTGGTGGACATGCTTGAGCTGGCGGTGACGCCGTACCTGTGTATTTGAGCATTTAGGGCAATCTTCACGAGCCGCCCTTTCCTCAATGGCTAGGCGAAACGATCAGGCTCACAGGGAGTTCACCCGCAATCTCCGATAACTCCGTTCGCAATGCCATGGTGTTCTTAACAAGGCCGCGAGGGTCGTAAACGAAGAAAATGATTGCATGGCATTCGGGATGGGCACGATAGCGTGCGATATCCAGGATCAGCTCGTCGGCTAGCGACCTTGCGGTCATACCGTCGCGCGTCATCTTGAGTTCAATAAAGAGCCCATGTTCAGGCAGGAGGAAGTCTGCGCGGGTGCCGCCTGCTGCCATGCTCGGGGACGGCTCTTCAGGCTTTACGTTATCGAACTGCAATCTTAGCAACGCGTTGACCAGAAACTGGACGTCGTATTCATCGTCAAGCTGGATTCCCTTTCGGCCGCGCGGGCGGTGTTCCAAGTCTTTCGCAAAACGGTGAAAACGTAGCAGCATGCGCTCGATGATCTTGTCGGCTCGCTCTTGGGGGGCGGGGAGCACGGGCATATCAAAGGAGAAATGCTCTTGGAGTATCTGTTCCTCAAACCTGCGCTGCGCTTTTGGTGGCCCTTGGAAAATTGCGCAGGCTGCTAGCCCGATCAGAACCAACTCGATGGTCAAAAACAAAACAAGATAGCCTATGGAGACGGTCACTTTGTACTGGCCATCAAGCTTGTATTTGCTGCCTCCTCCCTGCCTGGGCTCGTCTCGTGGCACCAGTTTCAGGTTGAAAGTGACCATCACCCCGCCAATTCGATGTACGCCCTGTAAACCATGCAGCGAATCCAGGTCGATCTCCCCGCGGTTATACAGGTCGAGCAGAGCAAAGACCTCCCGGGTTGCCCGTTGATACTCTTCGCTATTGATCACCTCAAGCACTGCGGGATTGGTAACTCCAGAGTCCTCAAACCATGCGGCTATCCATGAGCAGTAAGTGAGGATGGGCATCAACGTCAGTATGATGAACCCGACCTTGGCGAACATGCGCCAGCGCCGGTTCTCCATCACTAACTCGCCCAGCGTGTCGTTTTCGCGACTTCTAAGAAAAAATGCAGAGATCCATTTCAGCAAAACGTATTTCTCCAAGATGTTCGGTTGCGCCAGGTCCCGCAGGTTTACTGGATATCTTTCAGGTAATCCCTAAGGGCTAGAAGCGGGCCCCGAAGCTCTTCTACCGTTCGGGAAGCGCCGAAGTCAGTCGCTAACCGCCCGAGTTCCCGTCCCAAAGCTGTATTGCTTCCCCCAATTGCCTCCAGCGCCAAGTCCAGGCAGTGCTGCACTTTCGCCTGGATAGTTTGGATGTCTTCTCTGCGCACCAACAACCCAAACACCTCCCGATCACACCCGCCCATCAACGGATCATCCCGCAAAATCGGGCTGTGACCCTCTGTCTCATAGGCCAGCTTCAGCGAGTAAAGAGCGACTGTTTCCAGCAGCAATTCCATGGGGTGAAGTCCTTTGTCAGCGGGTGAGGAGGGGCGGTGGAGCTGGGTCAGCAGGGTGTTGCAAGGCGGAGCATTGGTGGGGGTAGTGAGATCTTTGTGAGCGCTTCGCGCTCAAGCGGAAGCAAGCTCCCTCGCCACAGGGGTTGTGGTGTTCTTGTGGGTGTGGGCACGGTAGACACTTTTTTGCAGACGAAAAAAAAGACCTTGAATTTCAAGGTCTTTCTTTAAGATGGTGCCCCGAGGGAGACTCGAACTCCCACTCCTTTCGAAAACGGATTTTGAATCCGCCGCGTCTACCAATTCCGCCATCAGGGCTCAATGGCGGCGAAGTATAGAGAGGTGCCTACCGTTGGTCAATCACGTTTCATGGTGAATTTTTGATATTTCCGCTAGACTTTCCGGCCCTGCTAGACGAACCCCATCATGCGTGTTGCTGACTTTACCTTCGAACTCCCGGATTCGCTGATCGCTCGCCACCCTCTGGCGGAGCGTCGCGCCAGTCGACTGTTGACCCTGGACGGGGTCAGCGGTGCCATGGCTCACCGTCAATTCACTGATTTGCTTGAGCATTTGCGCCCGGGCGATTTGATGGTGTTCAACAATACCCGGGTGATTCCGGCGCGGTTGTTTGGCCAGAAGGCCTCCGGCGGCAAGCTGGAGATTCTGGTGGAGCGGGTGCTGGACAGTCATCGTGTGCTGGCCCATGTGCGCTCCAGCAAGTCGCCCAAGCCGGGTTCGTCGATTTTGATCGACGGTGGCGGCGAGGCGGTGATGGTGGCGCGGCATGATGCGTTGTTCGAGCTGGAATTTGCCGAAGAGGTGTTGCCGCTGCTCGACCGTGTCGGGCACATGCCGTTGCCTCCTTATATAGATCGCCCGGACGAAGGTTCGGACCGCGAGCGTTATCAGACCGTGTACGCCGAGCGCCTGGGGGCGGTGGCGGCGCCGACGGCGGGGTTGCATTTCGATCAGCCGTTGCTGGAGGCGATTGCCGCCAAGGGCGTGGAGACCGCGTTCGTGACGCTGCACGTGGGCGCTGGTACGTTCCAGCCGGTGCGGGTCGAGCGCATCGAAGACCACCACATGCACAACGAATGGCTGGAAGTGAGTCAGGACGTGGTCGATGCCGTGGCGGCCTGTCGCGCTCGCGGTGGTCGGGTGGTGGCGGTGGGGACCACCAGCGTGCGGTCCCTGGAAAGCGCGGCTCGCGATGGTGTGCTCAAGCCGTTCAGCGGCGACACCGATATCTTTATCTACCCGGGTCGGCCGTTCCATGTGGTCGATGCCTTGGTCACCAACTTTCATTTGCCCGAATCCACGCTGTTGATGCTGGTTTCGGCGTTCGCCGGTTATCCCGAAGCCATGGCCGCCTACAAGGCCGCCGTCGAGCATGGATACCGCTTTTTCAGCTACGGTGATGCGATGTTCATCACCCGTAACCCCGCGCCACGCGGACCCGAGGAAACAGTATGAGTCGCACCTGTCGCATGTCCTTCGAGTTGCTCGCCACCGATGGCAAGGCTCGTCGCGGTCGTCTGACCTTCCCCCGCGGAACCGTGGAAACCCCGGCGTTCATGCCGGTGGGCACCTATGGCACGGTCAAGGGCATGCTGCCACGGGACATCGAGGCGATTGGCGCGGAAATCATCCTCGGCAACACCTTCCACCTGTGGCTGCGCCCGGGCATGGAAGTGATCAAGGCCCACGGCGACCTGCACGATTTCATGCAGTGGAAAGGTCCGATCCTGACCGACTCCGGTGGTTTCCAGGTGTTCAGCTTGGGCGCGATGCGCAAGATCAAGGAGGAGGGCGTGACCTTCGCTTCTCCGGTGGACGGTTCCAAGGTGTTCATGGGCCCGGAAGAGTCGATGCAGGTGCAGCGCGACCTGGGCTCGGACATCGTGATGATCTTCGACGAGTGCACGCCGTACCCGGCCGATGAAGACGTGGCGCGGGTGTCCATGGAGCTGTCGTTGCGCTGGGCCCAGCGTTCCAAGAACGCCCATGGCGAAAACACCGCGGCGTTGTTCGGTATCGTCCAGGGCGGCATGCACCGCGACCTGCGCATGCGCTCGCTGGAAGGCCTGGACAAGATCGGCTTCGACGGCCTGGCGATTGGCGGTCTGTCGGTGGGCGAGCCCAAGCACGAGATGATCAAGGTGCTCGATTACCTGCCAGGGGAAATGCCTGCTGACAAACCTCGTTACCTTATGGGCGTTGGCAAACCGGAAGATCTGGTTGAGGGTGTGCGCCGCGGGGTGGACATGTTCGATTGCGTGATGCCAACCCGTAATGCCCGCAATGGGCATCTGTTCATCGACACGGGCGTGCTGAAGATCCGTAACGCGTTCCATCGCCATGATGATTCGCCGCTGGATCCGACGTGCGATTGCTATACCTGCCAGAACTTCTCCCGCGCTTATCTGCATCATTTGGACAAGTGCGGCGAAATGCTCGGCAGTATGCTCAATACCATCCACAATTTGCGCCATTATCAGGTGCTTATGGCTGGTTTGCGCGAGGCTATCCAACAGGGTACATTGGCCGCCTTTGTCGAGGCCTTCTATGCCAAGCGCGGGTTGCCTGTACCGCCTTTGGACTGAGTTTTCCGATCCCTAGATTCAATACTTGCAACTGGAGTGCTAAATGAGCTTTTTTATCTCTAATGCCATGGCTGACGCGGCTGCACCTGCTGCTGCCGGCCCTATGGGCGGTGGTTTCGAGTGGATTTTCCTGGTCGGCTTCCTGGTCATCTTCTACCTGATGATCTGGCGTCCACAGGCCAAGCGCGCCAAAGAGCAGAAGAACCTGCTGAGCAGCCTGCAAAAGGGCGATGAAGTGGTCACCACCGGCGGTATCGCTGGCAAGATCACCAAAGTGGCCGACGACTTCGTGGTACTGGAAGTGTCCGACACTGTTGAAATGAAGTTCCAGAAGGGCGCTATCGCGGCCACGTTGCCAAAAGGCACACTGAAAGCGATCTAAGTAACAACTTCTATTCAATCGACGGGGCGCGCAAGGCGCCCCGCGTCATAAGCGGGCGGCGTGATGCTGAACAAATACCCTCTGTGGAAATATGTACTGATCCTGGCGGTGCTGGCGGTCGGTCTGATTTATTCCGCTCCCAATCTATACCCGGATGACCCGGCCATTCAGGTCAGTGGCGCAAGCACTGCGCTGCAGGTCACCCAGGCCGATCTGGACCGTGCGAGCGCTGCGCTCAAGGCGTCCAATATCGAGGTCAAGGCTGCGTCCATCGCCGAAAACGGCAAGGGCGGCCTGCTGCGCCTGGTCAAGTCGGAAGACCAGTTGCCAGCCAAGGACGTGGTGCGCAAGGCGTTGGGTGACGATTACGTTGTAGCCCTGAACCTGGCCCAGACCACCCCGCAATGGCTGCGCAAGCTTGGCGCGCACCCGATGAAGCTGGGCCTGGACTTGTCCGGCGGTGTGCACTTCCTGCTGGAAGTGGACATGGACAAAGCCCTCGACGCGCGGATGAAAGTCTACGAAGGCGACGTCAAGAGCCTGCTGCGTAAAGAGCGCCTGCGCTATCGCAGCCTGCCGCAACTCAACGGTGCCATTCAGCTGGGCTTCAGCGATGAAGATACCCGCGAGCAGGCCCGTGCGCTGATCCGCAAGAACTTCAACGATTTCGACATTGTGCCGGCCGACCTCAATGGTCAGGCGGTGCTGCGTCTGGCGATGACCCCGGCCAAGCTGGCGGAAATCCGCGAATACTCCATCAAGCAGAACTTGACCACGGTACGTAACCGCGTCAACGAGCTGGGTGTGGCCGAGCCGATCGTGCAGCGCCAGGGCGCCAACCGCATCGTGGTTGAGCTGCCAGGCGTGCAAGACACCGCTGAAGCCAAGCGTATCCTTGGTAAAACAGCCAACCTGGAATTCCGCCTCGGCGCTGAACCGGGGGCGTCCAAGGCCACCACAGAGAGCTTCGAGTTCCGTGAAGGCGGTCGTCCGGCGGCGCAGATCGAGCGTGGCCTGATCATCACCGGTGACCAGGTAACCGACGCCCAGGCGGGCTTCGACGAGCAGGGTCGTCCGCAGGTGAACATCCGCCTCGACGGCCACGGTGGCGAACTGATGAGCCGCGCCACGCGCAGCAACGTCGGTCGCAGCATGGCGGTGATCTTCATCGAGCAGAAGCCGACCACCACCTACACCAAGCAAGTGGTCGACGGTGTCGAGAAAGACGTCGCGGTGCAGACCTTCAAGGAAGAGAAGAAGATCATCAGCCTGGCGACCATCCAGTCGCCACTGGGCAGCCAGTTCCGCATCACCGGCCTCAACGGCCAGGGTGAATCCTCGGAACTGGCCCTGCTGCTGCGTGCCGGTGGCCTGGCCGCGCCGATGTACTTTGCTGAAGAACGCACCATCGGCCCGAGCCTGGGTGCCGACAACATCACCAAGGGTATCGATGCATCGCTGTGGGGCATGCTGTTCGTCTCGCTGTTCATCATCGCCATCTACCGTTTCTTCGGCATCATCGCCACCGTCGCGCTGGCGGTGAACATGGTGCTGCTGCTGGCCCTGATGTCGCTGCTGGGTGCTACGCTGACCCTGCCGGGTATCGCCGGTATCGTCTTGACCATGGGCATGGCGGTGGACGCCAACGTTCTGATCTTCTCGCGGATACGTGAAGAGATCGCCGCGGGCATGACGATCCAGCGGGCAATCAACGAAGGCTTCGGCCGGGCATTCACCGCGATTCTCGACTCCAACCTGACCACATTGCTGGTCGGCGGGATTCTCTTTGCCATGGGCACCGGCCCGGTCAAGGGCTTCGCAGTGACCATGTCCCTCGGGATCTTTACCTCGATGTTCACAGCCATCATGGTGACCCGCGCAATGGTCAACCTGATCTTTGGCGGTCGTGACTTCAAGAAGTTGTGGATTTAAGGGGCTGCCATGTTACGTACAATCAACTTCATGGGCGTTCGCAACATTGCGTTCGGCGTCACATTGTTCCTTACCGTACTGGCGTTGTTCAGCTGGGCCACCAAGGGATTGAACTACGGCCTGGACTTCACCGGCGGTACGCTCATCGAGCTGACCTACGAGCGTCCGGCCGATGTCACCAAGGTGCGTGAGCAACTGGCGACCTCGGGCTACAGCGATGCCATCGTGCAGAGCTTCGGTGCGACCACCGACCTGCTGGTACGCATGCCGGGTGAAGACCCGCAACTGGGCCACCAGGTAGCGGAAGCCTTGCAGAAGGCCGGCGGCGACAACCCGGCCCAGGTCAAGCGCGTCGAGTTCGTCGGCCCGCAAGTGGGTGAAGAACTGCGCGACCAGGGCGGCCTCGGCATGCTGTTGGCGTTGGGCGGCGTGATGCTCTACCTGGCTTTCCGCTTCCAGTGGAAGTTCGCGGTGGGTGCGATTGCCTCGCTGATCCACGACGTGATCGTGACCGTGGGTATCCTGTCGTTCTTCCAGATCACCTTCGACTTGACGGTGCTGGCGGCGGTGTTGGCGATCATCGGTTACTCCCTCAACGACACTATCGTGGTGTTCGACCGGGTGCGTGAAAACTTCCGTGTGCTGCGCAAGGCATCGTTGGTCGAGAACATCAACATCTCGACCACCCAGACGCTGCTGCGGACCATGGCGACGTCGATCTCTACCTTGCTGGCGATTGCTGCGCTGCTGTTTTTTGGTGGCGACAACCTGTTCGGTTTCTCCATCGCGCTGTTCATCGGTGTGATGGCGGGTACCTACTCGTCGATCTACATCGCCAACGTGGTGCTGATCTGGCTGAACCTGAACTCCGAGGACCTGATTCCTCCTGCGGCCACCGAAACGGAAGTGGACGACCGCCCATAAGGCTCGTCGCTCCGCCCGTCACCGCTGAAAAGGCGCGAGTTGAACTCGCGCCTTTTTTTGTGCTCCAAGGCTGGGAGAAGCGCGGATTAATCCGCTTGTGATGGTCAGGAGGTTCAAGTGAACAAATCGATGCTGGTTGGTGCGGTATTGGGTGCTGTCGGTGTAACAGCCGGTGGCGCGGTCGCCACCTACAGCTTGGTAAAGAGTGGCCCTGAGTATGCGCAAGTACTGGCCGTGGAACCGGTCAAGACCCAAATCAAGACCCCGCGTGAAGTGTGCAAGGACGTCACCGTGACTCGGCAGAAGCCAGTCCAGGACCAGCACCAGATCGCCGGCACCGTGCTGGGCGCCGTAGCCGGTGGCCTGCTGGGTAACCAGATTGGCGGCGGCACCGGCAAGAAAATCGCCACTGTGGCGGGTGCGGCCGGTGGTGGTTATGCCGGTAACAAGATTCAGGAAGGCATGCAGGAGCGCGACACCTACACCACCACCCAGACGCGCTGCAACACGGTCAATGACATCAGCGACAAGGTGGTAGGCTACGACGTTCGCTACATGCTCGACGGCAAAGAAGGCAAAGTCCGCATGGACCGCGACCCGGGCAACCAGATCCCGGTGAGCAAGGAAGGCCAACTGATCCTGGGCCAGAACGAACCAGCCCAGTGATCCAACCGCTATGAAAAAAGCACCCTTCGGGGTGCTTTTTTTGTGCCCCGATTCCCTGACTCACCGCCACCCCCTTGTGGGAGCGAGCTTGCTCGCGATAGCGGTGGGTCAGCTTGTATCAGTGTTGAATGTGCTGCAGCCATCGCGAGCAAGCTCGCTCCCACACTGGATCTTCAGTGGATATAAAACCTGTGCCAACCCAATCCCCCCTGGACTGACCCCAAAAGTCAGGTTGGTGTCCAGCTTTTTGGGGCAGTCCACCCTGTGGGAGCAAAGCTTGCTCGCGATAGCGGTGGGTCAGGTGGCCTCTCTGTTGAGTGTGCCACTGTATCGCGAGCAAGCTTTGCTCCCGCAGTGGTTCGGGTGTGCAAAATCCAGGCATAAAAAAGCACCCCGAAGGGTGCTTTTTCTGTAGCTGTGTCGCTTAGCGTTTCAGCGAAGCCGGCAAATGCGGCTGGATAGCAGTGAGCACAGCCTTGAAGCATTTGGTGTTGCCGGCAACGATGTGGCCTTTTTCAAGGAAGTCGTGGCCGCCGGTGAAGTCGCTCACCAAACCACCCGCTTCCTGGATCAGCAGGGCGCCCGCTGCCATGTCCCACTCGGACAGGCCCGACTCCCAGAATGCATCGAAACGACCGGCAGCCACATAAGCCAGGTCCAGGCTCGCAGCACCGGCGCGGCGGATGCCGGCGGTCTGGCCGACCAGGGCGCGGAACATGCCCAGGTAGTTGTCCAGGTTGTCCATCTGGTCATCACGGAACGGGAAGCCGGTACCCAGCAGGGCGCCGTCCAGGCTGGTGCGGCCGCTGACGCGCAGGCGACGACCGTTCAGCTGGGCACCACGGCCGCGGCTGGCGGTGAATTCTTCCTGGCGAACCGGGTCCAGCACGACAGCGTGTTCCAGGCGGCCACGGTATTTGCAGGCGATGCTGACAGCGAAATGAGGAATGCCGCGCAAGAAGTTGGTGGTGCCGTCCAGTGGATCGATGATCCACAGGTACTCTTCGCCTTCGATGCCAGTACCGGCGTGCATGCCGGTCTCTTCACCGAGGATGGAGTGGTTCGGGTAAGCCTTGCGCAGGGCGTCGACGATCTTTTGCTCGGCGGCGCGATCGACCTCGGACACGTAGTCCTTGGCGTCTTTTTCATCGACCTTGATGGTATCCAGGCGCTCGATGGAGCGGAAGATCAGTTCACTGGCGCTGCGGGCGGCGCGCAGCGCGATATTCAGCATGGGCTGCATGGATGTGTCACCTAAGGTTGTTAAAGAAAGCCGCGCATTCTATCAGAAAGTTTTCTCAGGAGAAGGTTGGTGTTCGCTTTCATAGCTTAACGGTAGGTGCTTCTGTAAGATTTGCTCCCTTTATCGTGTTCGAGAGCGCCCCCCTTGTTGCAGAACATTCGTGTCGTCCTGGTCAATACCAGCCATCCGGGTAACATCGGCGGAGCTGCGCGGGCCATGAAGAACATGGGCCTGTCGCGGCTGGTGCTGGTCGAGCCGCGCTTGTTTCCTCATCACGAAGCCGACGCCCGTGCTTCTGGTGCCGGTGACATCCTGGCCAACGCGCAAGTCGTCGCCACCCTCGAAGATGCCCTGGTGGGTTGCAACCTGGTGCTCGGTACCAGCGCCCGCGACCGGCGTATCCCCTGGCCGCTGCTTGACCCCCGTGAATGCGGCACCAAAGTGGTCGAGGAAGCCGCGCAAGGCTTTGAAATCGCCCTGGTGTTCGGCCGTGAAGACTCCGGCCTGACCAATGACGAGCTACAGCGATGTCACTTTCACGTGCATATCCCTTCCGACCCCGAGTTCAGTTCCTTGAATCTGGGGGCGGCGGTGCAGGTGTTGAGTTATGAAGTGCGCATGGCTTGGCTGGCGGCCGAAGGCAAGCCCAGCAAAGTCGAAAAAACCGAGGTCACGTCGCCGCGCAGTGAGACACTGGCGACCATGGACGAGCTGGAACGATTCTATGAGCACCTGGAGCAGACCCTGGTGGACATCGAGTTCCTCGACCCGGAAAAGCCGCGGCACTTGATGGCGCGCCTGCGTCGGTTGTACGGACGAAGCTCGGTCAGCCGGGCGGAGATGAATATATTGCGCGGCATCCTCACGGAAACCCAGAAGGCGGCCCGTGGCGAGCTGATTAAGCGGAAGAAATAAAATGTTCGAACGTTTGCGTGAAGATATCCAAAGTGTTTTCCATCGTGACCCGGCGGCGCGCAATGCCTTTGAAGTGCTGACCTGCTACCCGGGGATGCACGCCATCTGGATCCATCGCCTGTCCGGCGCCTTGTGGAACATGGGCTGGAAGTGGCTGGCGCGGCTGGTCTCGAACTTCGGCCGCTGGCTGACCGGGATCGAGATCCACCCGGGCGCCAAGGTCGGCCGTCGGTTCTTCATTGACCACGGCATGGGCATCGTCATCGGTGAAACCGCCGAGATCGGCGACGACGTGACCTTGTACCAGGGCGTGACCCTTGGCGGCACCAGCTGGAACAAAGGCAAGCGTCACCCAACCCTGGAAGACGGCGTGGTGGTCGGTGCCGGTGCCAAGGTGCTCGGGCCGTTCACGGTGGGGGCGGGGGCGAAAGTCGGCTCCAACGCCGTGGTGACCAAGGCCGTGCCGCCGGGTGCGACCGTGGTGGGGATTCCGGGGCGGATCATCGTCAAGTCCGATGAGGAGCAGGATGCTCGCCGCAAGGCCATGGCCGAGAAGATCGGCTTCGACGCCTATGGTGTCGGCGAAGACATGCCCGACCCGGTCGCCCGGGCCATCAACCAGTTGCTCGATCACCTGCAGGCCGTCGATGGGCGCCTGGAGGGGATGTGCGGCGCCCTGAAGGACCTGGGCAGTAATTACTGTGCCAAGGACCTGCCTGAACTGCGCGAGGAAGACTTTGCGTGTGTGAAGGATAAGGATGAGAGCCAGGCTAGCTGAAACCCTGCTGGCCTCATCGCGAGCAAGCTCGCTCCCACAGGAGATCTGCGGTGTACACAAATTGTGCATCCACCAAAGCCCCTCCTGTGGGAGCGAGCTTGCTCGCGATAAACGACAACACGGTATCACTGGTCGCCGCCGACCAGCCTTTGCTATCATGCGCGCGCTCTTTCGCGGGTAAACCTGAGTAAAGCACTAGGTCTTATACTTGACTTAAATACTCGGGAATTGCATACTCGCCCCCATTCCGAACTCCGTGGTAATTGTCCATGCGACTGACTACAAAAGGCCGATACGCCGTGACCGCAATGCTCGATCTGGCATTGCATGCGCAGCACGGGCCGGTGTCCCTGGCCGATATCTCCGAGCGCCAGGGCATTTCCCTGTCTTACCTTGAGCAACTGTTCGCCAAGCTGCGCCGCAGCAACCTGGTCTCCAGCGTTCGCGGCCCTGGCGGTGGCTACCAGCTGTCGCGGGACATGCAAGGCATCCAGGTCGCCCAGGTGATCGATGCGGTGAACGAATCGGTCGATGCGACCAAATGCCAGGGCCTAGGCGACTGCCATGGCGGCGATACTTGCCTGACCCACCACTTGTGGTGCGACCTCAGCCTGCAGATTCACGAATTTCTAAGCGGTATCAGCTTGGCTGACCTTGTAACTCGCCGTGAGGTGCAAGAAGTAGCCCAGCGTCAGGACCAGCGCCGTTGCAACAGCAAGGCGCCGCACCTGGACAAGATTGAAGCGTCCGCCGTCGAATGACTGCCGCAGAGCACGCGGAACGCCAGCCAGCCTGATTTAGGAGAAAGTCCATGAAATTGCCGATTTACCTTGATTACTCTGCGACCACCCCGGTTGATCCGCGTGTTGCGCAAAAAATGAGTGAATGCCTGCTGGTCGACGGAAACTTCGGTAACCCGGCGTCCCGTTCCCACGTGTTTGGCTGGAAGGCCGAAGAGTCGGTCGAAAACGCCCGTCGCCAGGTCGCCGACCTGGTCAACGCCGACCCGCGTGAAATCGTCTGGACCTCCGGTGCCACCGAATCCGACAACCTGGCAATCAAGGGTGTCGCGCATTTCTACCACACCAAGGGCAAGCACCTGATCACCTCCAAGATCGAGCACAAGGCTGTCCTGGACACCATGCGCCAACTGGAGCGTGAAGGCTTCGAAGTTACCTACATCGAGCCCGGTGAAGACGGCATCATCACCCCGGCCATGGTCGAAGCCGCCCTGCGCGACGACACCATCCTGGTTTCGATCATGCACGTGAACAACGAAATCGGCACCGTCAACGACATCGCGGCCATCGGCGAACTGACCCGCTCCAAGGGCGTCCTGTTCCACGTCGACGGCGCGCAGTCCACTGGCAAGGTCGACATCGACCTGTCCAAGCTGAAAGTCGACCTGATGTCGTTCTCGGCCCACAAGACCTACGGCCCTAAAGGCATCGGCGCGCTGTATGTCAGCCGCAAGCCGCGTGTTCGCCTCGAAGCGACCATGCATGGCGGCGGTCACGAGCGCGGCATGCGTTCCGGTACCCTGGCGACCCACCAGATCGTCGGCATGGGCGAAGCCTTCCGCGTCGCCAAGGAAGACATGGCGGCCGAGAACGTACGCATCAAGGCCCTGAGCGACCGCTTCTTCAAGCAGGTCGAGCACCTCGAAGAACTCTACGTCAACGGCAGCCTGACCGCCCGCGTACCGCACAACCTGAACCTGAGCTTCAACTACGTTGAAGGCGAGTCGCTGATCATGGCGCTCAAGGATCTGGCCGTGTCGTCCGGTTCGGCGTGCACCTCGGCGTCCCTGGAGCCTTCGTACGTACTGCGCGCCCTGGGCCGCAACGACGAACTGGCCCACAGCTCCATTCGCTTTACCTTCGGCCGTTTCACCACCGAAGAAGAAATCGATTACGCCGCGCAGAAAGTCTGCGAGGCCGTTACCAAGCTGCGCGCTCTGTCGCCGCTGTGGGACATGTACAAAGACGGCGTCGACATTTCGAAAATCGAGTGGGCGGCGCACTGAAGAAGTCGCCACCAGAGCGACTCACTGATGAGGATTGAAGCAAATGGCATATAGCGAAAAGGTCATCGACCACTACGAGAACCCGCGCAACGTCGGCAAGATGGACGCGCAGGATCCTGATGTCGGCACCGGCATGGTCGGCGCTCCGGCGTGCGGCGACGTCATGCGCCTGCAGATCAAGGTCAACGAGCAAGGCATCATCGAAGATGCCAAGTTCAAGACCTACGGCTGCGGTTCGGCCATCGCGTCCAGCTCCCTGGCCACCGAGTGGATGAAGGGCAAGACCCTTGATGAAGCCGAAACCATCAAGAACACCCAGCTGGCCGAAGAACTGGCCCTGCCGCCAGTGAAGATCCACTGCTCGGTACTCGCCGAAGACGCCATCAAGGCCGCCGTTCGCGATTACAAGCAGAAGAAAGGCTTGATCTGATCCGCGTACGGTAAGGAGTTTTCCATGGCTATCCAGATGACAGAAGCGGCAGCTAACCATATCCAGCGCTCACTTGCGGGGCGCGGCAAGGGTGAGGGTATCCGCCTGGGTGTACGCACCACAGGCTGTTCTGGTCTCGCCTATGTACTGGAATTCGTCGACGAAGTGGGCGAAGACGATCAGGTGTTCGAAAGTCATGGTCAGAAAGTGATCATCGACCCGAAAAGCCTGACGTACCTGGACGGCACCGAACTGGATTTCGTCAAGGAAGGGTTGAACGAAGGCTTCAAGTTCAACAACCCCAACGTGCGCGGTGAATGTGGCTGCGGCGAAAGCTTCAACATCTGAGGCGGCTTGTGGGTACTCCTTGTCATTTTGCGTTGTTCCAGATGCAGCCTGCATTCCAGCTGGATCTCGAGCAGTTGTCCGCGCGTTATCTTGAATTGGCCCGTGGCGTCCATCCCGACCGCTTTGCCGATGCCTCCGAGGCGGAGCAACGGCGGGCGCTCGAGCAGTCGGCGAACCTCAACGAGGCTTACCAGACGCTCAAGCACCCGGCCAAGCGCGCGCGTTACCTGCTCGCCATCAGCGGCCATGAGTTGCCGCTGGAGGTCACGGTCCACGATCCCGAGTTTCTTTTGCAGCAGATGCAGTGGCGCGAAGAACTCGAGGACCTGCAGGACAGCGCCGACCTGGCCGGTGTCGCGGTATTCAAGCGGCGCTTGAAAGACGCCCAGCAAACACTGAATGAAAGCTTCGCAGCCTGCTGGAACGATGCCGCGCAACGCGAACAGGCCGAACGCCTGATGCGGCGCATGCAGTTCCTCGACAAGCTCACCTACGAAGTGCGCCAGCTAGAAGAGCGCCTCGACGATTAACCCAGTGCCGCTCCGGTCGCACGCCTGATTACAGATAAGTCCTGATTACGATGGCCCTACTGCAGATCGCCGAACCCGGCCAAAGTCCACAACCGCACCAGCGTCGCCTGGCTGTCGGGATCGACTTGGGTACTACCAATTCCCTGGTCGCTGCCTTGCGCAGCGGTCTTTCCGAGCCACTGGCCGATGAGCAGGGGCAGGTGATCCTGCCGTCCGCCGTGCGTTATCACGCCGACCGCGTCGAAGTGGGCGAGTCGGCCAAGCTGGCCGCCGCCGCCGACCCGCTGAACACCATTGTCTCGGTCAAGCGCTTGATGGGTCGTGGTCTGTCCGACGTCAAGCAATTGGGCGACCAGCTGCCGTACCGCTTCGTCGGCGGCGAATCTCACATGCCGTTCATCGAAACCGTGCAGGGCCCGAAAAGCCCGGTCGAGGTTTCCGCCGACATCCTCAAGGTCCTGCGCCAGCGTGCCGAAGCGGCGTTGGGCGGTGAACTGGTGGGCGCGGTCATCACCGTCCCGGCCTATTTCGACGACGCCCAGCGCCAAGCCACCAAGGACGCCGCCAAGCTGGCCGGCCTTAACGTCCTGCGCCTGCTCAACGAGCCGACTGCCGCTGCCGTGGCGTATGGCCTGGACCAGCATGCCGAAGGCCTGGTCGCGATCTACGACCTGGGCGGCGGTACATTCGATATTTCGATCCTGCGCCTGACCGGCGGTGTTTTCGAAGTCCTGGCCACCGGTGGCGACAGCGCCCTGGGTGGCGATGACTTCGATCACGCCATCGCTGGCTGGATCATCGAGCAAGCCGGCTTGTCCGCCGACCTCGACCCGGGTGCGCAACGCCACCTGCTGCAAACCGCCTGCGCCGCCAAGGAAGCCTTGACCGACGCCACCACCGTTGAAGTCGCTTATGGCGACTGGAAAGCCGCGCTGACCCGCGAGGCCTTCGATGCCCTGATCGAACCCATGGTCGCCCGCAGCCTCAAGGCCTGCCGCCGTGCCGTGCGCGATTCCGGTGTCGAGCTTGAAGATGTGAAAGCCGTGGTCATGGTCGGTGGTTCGACCCGCGTGCCTCGGGTTCGCGAAGCCGTTGCCGAGGCCTTTGGCCGCCAGCCGCTGACCGAAATCGACCCGGACCAGGTGGTCGCCATCGGCGCCGCGATCCAGGCCGATACCCTGGCCGGCAACAAGCGCGACGGCGGCGAACTGCTGTTGCTCGACGTGATTCCGTTGTCCCTGGGGCTGGAAACCATGGGCGGCCTGATGGAGAAGGTGATTCCACGCAACACCACCATCCCGGTTGCCCGCGCCCAGGACTTCACCACCTATAAAGACGGCCAGTCGGCCATGATGGTTCACGTGCTGCAAGGCGAGCGTGAACTGATCAGCGACTGCCGTTCCCTGGCTCGCTTCGAATTACGCGGCATCCCGCCGATGGTGGCCGGTGCGGCGAAGATCCGCGTGACCTTCCAGGTCGATGCCGATGGTTTGCTCAACGTCTCCGCCCGCGAACTGGCTTCGGGCGTGGAGGCGAGCATCCAGGTCAAGCCGTCCTACGGCCTGACCGACGGCGAAATCGCCAAGATGCTCAAGGATTCCTTCCAGCACGCCAGCGACGACAAGGTGGCGCGTGTGCTGCGCGAGCAACAGGTCGACGCCCAGCGCCTGATCGAAGCCGTGCAAGGTGCCTTGGAAGCTGACGGCGATCGCTTGCTCGACGCTGAAGAGCGCATGGTCATCGAGCTGCAGATGCAGGAACTGTCCGAATTGATCAAAGGCACCGATGGTTATGCCATCGAGCAGCAGACCAAGCGTCTGTCGCAAGTCACCGATGCCTTTGCTGCCCGCCGCCTGGACTCGACGGTGAAAGCCGCCCTGGCGGGGCGCAACCTGAATGAAATCGAGGAATAACTGATGCCGCAGATCATTTTTCTGCCACACGCCGAGCATTGCCCGGACGGTATGGTGGTAGAGGCCGAAACCGGCAAGTCCCTGCTTGAAGTGGCCCATGACAACCACATCGAGATCGAGAGCGCCTGCGGCGGCGTTTGTGCCTGCACCACGTGCCATTGCATCATTCGCGAGGGTTTCGACTCGCTGAATGAGGCCGATGAGCTGGAAGAGGACTATCTTGATCGGGCCTGGGGCCTGGAGCCGACGTCGCGCCTGACCTGTCAGGCCAAGGTCGGCACCGAGGACCTGGTGGTCGAAATCCCGAAATATTCGCTTAACCATGCGGCCGAAGCGCCGCACTGATGGTGACACTGTCATGAGCTATGGTTGGAATGATGTTCAACGCATCGCAGAAGAACTGGCCGAAGCCAAGCCGGACGTGGATCCGCTGGCTGTGAATTTTGTCGATTTGCAGCGCTGGATCATGGAGCTACCCGATTTCGACAATACCTCTGGCCGTTGTGGCGAGAAGGTCTTGGAAGCGGTCCAGACGCTCTGGATCGAAGAAATCGACTGATCGACCTGGCAGGTTAGGCAATACCCCTGAACCCGCGTATAATTCGCGGGTTTAATTTTTCGCAAATTACCGTTTCTGGAGTTACACCATGGCTGTTCAACGTACTTTCTCCATCATCAAGCCTGACGCCGTTGCTAAAAACGTGATCGGCAAGATCGTTACCCGCTTCGAAGACGCTGGCCTGCGCGTTGTAGCTTCGAAAATGAAGCAACTGTCCAAAGCCGAAGCCGAAGGCTTCTACGCTGAGCACAGCGAGCGCGGTTTCTTCGGTGAGCTGGTTGCCTTCATGACTTCCGGTCCGGTTGTCGTTCAGGTGCTGGAAGGCGAAAACGCCATCGCTCGCAACCGTGAGCTGATGGGCGCCACCAACCCTAAAGAAGCTGCTGCCGGCACCATCCGTGCTGACTTCGCCGAGTCCATCGACGCCAACGCCGTCCACGGTTCGGACTCCGAAGCCGCTGCCGCTCGCGAAATCGCTTACTTTTTCTCCGCTACTGAAGTAACCACTCGCTAAGCCCAGGCTTTTGAGTGAAGGTGAATCCATGACTACATCGAACGGCAAAACCAACCTGTTGGGCCTGACCCAGCCGGAAATGGAGAAATTCTTCGACTCGATCGGGGAGAAGCGTTTCCGTGCCGGCCAGGTGATGAAATGGATTCACCACTTTGGCGTCGACGACTTCGACGCCATGACGAATGTCGGCAAGGCCCTGCGTGAAAAGCTCAAGGCTGTTGCCGAGATTCGCGGCCCCGAAGTGGTCAGCCAGGACATTTCCAGCGACGGCACCCGCAAGTGGGTGGTGCGCGTGGCGTCCGGCAGCTGCGTCGAGACCGTCTACATTCCCCAGGGCAAGCGCGGCACCTTGTGCGTTTCGTCCCAGGCAGGCTGTGCCCTGGATTGCAGTTTCTGCTCCACCGGCAAGCAAGGCTTCAATAGCAACCTCACCGCCGCCGAAGTGATCGGCCAGGTGTGGATTGCCAACAAATCCTTTGGCAGCGTCCCGGCGACCGTCGACCGTGCCATCACCAACGTGGTGATGATGGGCATGGGTGAGCCGCTGCTGAACTTCGACAACGTCGTTTCCGCCATGCACCTGATGATGGACGACCTGGGCTACGGCATCTCCAAGCGCCGCGTGACCCTGTCCACCTCTGGCGTGGTGCCGATGATCGATGAGCTGGCCAAGCACATCGACGTCTCCCTGGCGTTGTCGCTGCACGCACCCAATGACGCATTGCGTAACCAATTGGTGCCGATCAACAAGAAGTATCCGCTTAAGATGCTGCTCGAGTCGTGCCAGCGCTACATGTCGTCCCTGGGCGAAAAACGCGTGCTGACCATCGAGTACACGCTGCTCAAGGATGTGAACGACAAGGTCGAGCACGCGGTCGAGATGATCGAGTTGCTCAAGAACATCCCGTGCAAGATCAACCTGATCCCGTTCAACCCGTTCCCGCATTCCGGTTACGAGCGTCCGAGCAACAACGCGATTCGTCGCTTCCAGGATCAGCTTCACCACGCTGGCTTCAACGTCACCGTGCGCACCACCCGCGGCGAAGACATCGACGCCGCTTGTGGCCAATTGGTAGGACAGGTGCTGGATCGCACCCGTCGCAGCGAACGCTACATTGCCGTGCGTGAGTTGAACGCCGCGGATGATGCGGTGCAAAACGCTGCGAACAGTCACTAAGAGAGGAACTCTATGTCCCTGCGCTTCGCGCTCGTTTTGCTGTTGGCCGGCCTTTGTTCCGGTTGTGTCCTGTCGGGTGACTACAACCCGATGAAGACCAGCAAAGGGCGTGACGAGGCACGTGTGGCCTATGTGCAACTGGGCATCGGCTACCTGCAGCAGGGCATGACCGAACGGGCCAAGGTGCCGCTCAAGAAGGCCCTGGAGCTGGACGATTCCGACCCGGATGCCAACGCGGCTCTGGCCCTGGTATTCCAGGCCGAGATGGAGTCGGAACTGGCCGACCAGCATTTTCGCAAGGCGTTGGCCGGCCGGCCCCAGGATGCACGGATCCTGAACAACTACGGCAGCTTTCTTTTCGAGCAGAAACGCTACAAGGAAGCCTACGAGCGCTTCGAGCAGGCTGCCGCCGATACCCTTTACCCTGAGCGTTCGCGGGTTTTCGAGAACCTCGGCATGACGGCCGCGCAGTTGGGCCAGCGTGACCTGGCCCGCCAGCAGCTCGAAAAGGCGCTGCGGCTCAACCGCCAGCAACCGCGGGCGCTGCTGGAAATGGCTGAGTTGTCTTACGAAGACAGGCATTATGTGCCCGCCCGTGACTACTACGAGCGTTTTAGCCTGCTGAGCGAGCAAAATGCACGTAGTCTATTGCTCGGCGTTCGGCTGGCACATGTGTTTGAAGATCGCGACAAAGCTGCGAGTTACGGCTTGCAACTCAAAAGACTCTATCCCGGTACGCCGGAATATCAGCAATACCTGTCGGAGCAATGATGAAAGCGGCGCATCCCGAAGTTGTAGCAGCGACTCGCGTAAATCCCGGTGAGACCCTGCGTCAAGCCCGCGAAAGCAATGGTTGGTCGCTGGCCGAAGTGGCCCTCAAGCTCAATCTTACCGTGGCTTCCCTCGGCAATCTGGAAGCGGGCGCGTTCGACAAGCTGCCCGGGCACACCTTCGCCCGGGGCTACATCCGCGCCTATGCCAAGTTGCTCGGCATGGACCAGACCGTGCTGGTCCAGCAATTCGATCAATACACCGGTTCCGATGCCCAGGGCAGCAACGTGCACAGCCTGGGGCGCATCGAGGAACCGGTTCGCGTTTCCCATACCATTTTGCGAATTGTCAGCCTGTTGCTGCTGATCGCGGTGATCGGTGGCGGTTTTGTCTGGTGGCAGGACCAGGCGTCCTTGCGCAACAAGGAGCCCGTCGCCATGAACCCCGAGCACGTCGAGGTCGAGGGCGCTGACGGCACCACCCAGATCCATCCGCTGGACGAGCCGGAAGACCAGGCTGTCATCGAAGGCCAGACCGAAGGCGAAACCGCCCTGGCGTTGCCACAAAGCCAGGACGACGCCGATGCCCAGGCCGGTGCCGAGCCGGCTGTTCCAGCACCGACCACGCCGACTGCACCGGCTGCCCCGAACACCGGCAGCGCACCGATTGCCACGGCCCCGGCCGCGCCGAGTACGCCAGCACCGACCGCGGCTGCGCCTGCGACCCACGCCGCGCCTACCGCTCCAGTCGCCCCGGCAGCTCCAGCGGCCCCGACCCCGGCGCCAGTCGCGGGTGAAGGCCAGGTGCAGATCCAGTTTGTCGCCGACTGCTGGACGCAGATCACCGACGGCAACGGCAAGGTGCTGTTCAGTGGCCTCAAGCGCAAGGGCGACAGCACTGCCGTCAATGGCAAGCCGCCGTTTGCCGTACGCCTGGGTTATGCCCGTGGCGCACAGGTCAGCTATAACGGCCAGCCGGTCGACATCGCTCCGTTCACCAGTGGCGAGACCGCTCGCCTGAAGTTGGGTCAATAAGTCATGCACGGCGAATCTCCAATCAAGCGTCGCGAATCCCGAAAGATCTGGGTCGGTAACGTGCCCGTGGGCGGCGATGCGCCTATCGCTGTGCAGAGCATGACCAACAGCGACACCAATGACGTGGCCGCCACGGTCGCGCAGATCAACCGCCTGGAAGCCGCCGGTGTCGACATCGTGCGCGTTTCCGTGCCGGACATGGACGCCGCCGAGGCGTTCGGCAAGATCAAGCAACTGGTCAAGGTGCCTTTGGTCGCCGACATTCACTTCGACTACCGCATCGCCCTGCGCGTGGCCGAGTTGGGCGTCGATTGCCTGCGTATCAACCCGGGCAACATCGGTCGCGAAGACCGTGTACGTGCCGTGGTGGATGCGGCCCGCGACCGGGGCATCCCGATCCGTATCGGTGTGAACGCCGGTTCCCTGGAAAAAGACCTGCAAAAGAAATACGGCGAACCGACCCCGGCGGCGCTGGTGGAATCCGCCCTGCGCCACGTCGAGCACCTTGAGCGCCTGAACTTCCAGGACTTCAAGGTCAGCGTGAAGGCGTCCGACGTGTTCATGGCCGTCGAAGCCTACCGCCTGCTGGCCAAGGAAATCGTCCAGCCGCTGCACCTGGGCATCACCGAAGCCGGTGGGTTGCGTTCGGGCACGGTGAAATCCGCCGTCGGCCTCGGTATGCTGCTCGCCGAAGGGATTGGCGATACCATCCGCATCTCGTTGGCGGCTGACCCGGTCGAGGAAGTGAAAGTCGGATACGACATTCTCAAGTCCCTGCACCTGCGTTCCCGTGGCATCAACTTCATCGCCTGCCCGAGCTGCTCGCGGCAGAACTTCGATGTGGTCAAGACCATGAACGAACTGGAAGGGCGCCTCGAAGACCTGCTGGTGCCACTGGATGTCGCGGTGATCGGTTGCGTGGTCAACGGGCCGGGCGAAGCCAAGGAGGCCCATATCGGCCTGACTGGCGGTACACCGAACCTGATTTACATCGACGGCAAGCCGTCGCAGAAACTGACGAATGACAATCTGGTGGATGAGCTGGAACGGCTGATTCGCCAGAAAGCGGCCGAAAAGGTCGAAGCCGACGCAGCGGTCATCGCGCGCGGTTAAGTCGAAAGATTAAGGAATAGACGTGAGCAAGTCTCTGCAAGCCATTCGTGGCATGAACGACATCCTGCCCGAGCAGACGCCCCTGTGGCGCTATTTCGAGGGCACCGTGGCGCGCCTGCTGGATAACTACGGTTACCGGCAGATCCGCATGCCGATCGTCGAGTTCACCGAGCTGTTCAAGCGCTCCATCGGTGAAGTGACCGACATCGTCGAAAAAGAGATGTACACCTTCGACGACCGCAACGGCGATTCCCTGACCCTGCGCCCCGAAGGCACTGCGGCCTGCGTACGTGCGGTGCTCGAACATGGCATCACCGGCGGCGGCCAGGTGCAGAAGCTCTGGTACGTCGGCCCGATGTTCCGTCACGAGCGCCCGCAGAAAGGCCGTTATCGCCAGTTCCACCAGATTGGCCTGGAAGTGTTCAACCTCGAAGGTCCGGACATCGATGCCGAGCTGATCGTCATGACCTGGCGCCTGTGGGGCGAGCTGGGGCTGCGTGACGCGGTCAAGCTCGAGCTCAACAGCCTGGGCACCAGTGAGTCCCGTGGCCGCTACCGTGAAGCGTTGGTGGAGTTTCTTTCCGCGCACCTGGACAAGCTCGACGAAGACAGCCAGCGCCGTCTGAAGACCAATCCACTGCGTGTGCTGGACACCAAGAATGCCGACACCCAGGCGGTCCTGGTCGACGCGCCGAAAATGGCCGACTACCTCGACGACGAATCCCGTGCGCACTTCGAAGGGCTGAAGGCGCGCCTGGACGCCGTGGGCATTCCCTACGTGATCAACCCCAAGTTGGTTCGCGGCCTGGATTACTACAGCAAGACGGTCTTCGAGTGGGTCACCGACAAACTCGGCGCCCAAGGCACCGTATGTGCCGGCGGCCGCTACGACGGGCTGGTGGAGCAGATGGGCGGCAAGCCGACCCCGGGCGTGGGCTTTGCCATGGGCATCGAGCGCCTGGTGCTGATGCTGGAAGCCTTGGACAAGGTGCCCGAAGAACTGTCCCGTCAGGTCGACGTCTACCTGTGCGCCTTTGGCGAGGCCGCCGAACTGGCCGCCTTGTCGTTGAGCGAGCGGATCCGCGACCAGTTGCCCAACCTGCGCTTGCAGATCAACGCCGGCGCCGGCAGCTTCAAGAGCCAATTCAAGAAGGCCGACAAGAGCGGTGCGCTGTATGCACTGATCCTCGGTGACGACGAACTGGCCCAACAAGTGGTAGGTTTCAAACCCCTGCGTGGCCAGGGCGAACAACAAAGCATTGCCTGGGATGCGCTTGCTGCACACCTGGCCACCTGCGTCGTGCAGGGTTGAAGCTGTCAAACAGCCGATTTAGCGATTAAGGAGTATTGGGGTGTCGAGTACCGAAGATGAACAGCTGGCGGATTTGAAGGACTGGTGGACGCGCAACGGCAAGCCGCTGGTCACTGGCGGCCTGTTGGCGCTGGTCATCGTGTTCGGCTGGCAGGCCTACCAGAAATACCAGAGCAACCAGTCGCAAGGCGCCTCGGTGCTCTACCAGCAATTGCTGGAAACCACCCTGACCCCGGATGGCAAGCCTGACGCGGCCCGCGTGGCGGACCTGGCCGGCAAGCTGGACAAGGAATTCGGCGGCACTGCCTACGCGCAGTACGGTCGCCTGTTCGTGGCCAAGGTGGCGGTGGACAGCGGCAAGTTGGACGACGCGGCCACCGAGCTCAAAGGTATCGTCGACAAACCGGCCAACCCGACCCTGGGCGAAGTGGCGCGTCAGCGCCTGGCGCAGGTGCTGGCGGCCCAGAACAAGGCCGAAGACGCCTTGAAGCTGCTCGACGGCGATGCCGACAAGGCGTTCCTGGCGACCCGCGAAGAACTCAAGGGCGACCTGCTGGTACAGCTGGGCCGTGCCGATGAGGCCCATGCGGCCTACCAAAAAGCCAAGGCTGCGCTGTCGGATGAAGCCGCAGTCGGTGGCCTGCAAATCAAGCTGGACGACCTGGCCAAAGGGGATGCGTGACGTGATCCAGTGGAAACATGCAGCATTGCTGGCCCTGGCCATTCTGGCCGCGGGTTGCAGCAGCAACAGCAAGAAAGAACTGCCGCCAGCCGAACTGACCGACTTCAAAGAAGAAGTCGTGCTGCAGAAGCAGTGGAGCCGCTCCATCGGCGATGGCCAGGGTGAAACCTACAACATGCTGGTGCCGGCCATCGATGGCGACACCATCTATGCCGGCGACGTCACGGGCGTGGTCATGGCCATGGACCGCAGCAATGGCGACGTCAAATGGGAGAAAGATCTTGAACTGCCCGTTTCCGGCGCCGTTGGCGTGGGTTACGGCCTGGTCATGATCGGCACGCTCAAGGGCGAGATCGTCGCCCTGGACGCGAGCAGCGGTGAAGAGAAATGGCGCGCCCGCGTGACCAGCGAAGTGCTCGCACCGCCAGCCACCAACGGTGACGTGGTGGTGATCCAGACCCAGGACGACCGCCTGATCGGCCTGGATGCCGCCACCGGCAACCAGCGCTGGTTGTATGACAGCACCCCGGCGGTACTGACCCTGCGCGGCACCAGCGCGCCGATCGTCACCAACCGCCTGGCGGTGGCTGGCTTGTCGACCGGTAAAGTGGTGGCCCTGGATGTTTCCAACGGCGTGCCGGTCTGGGAACAGCGCGTGGCGATCCCACAAGGTCGTTCGGAACTGGAGCGTGTGGTCGACATCGACGGCGGCTTGCTGCTGTCCGGCGGTACGTTGTACGTCGCCAGCTACCAGGGCCGCGTGGCGGCACTGGACCTGGAAAGCGGTCGTCCGTTGTGGCAGCGCGATGCGTCCAGCTACGCCGGTGTCGCCCAGGGCTTTGGCAGCGTCTACGTGAGCCTGTCCTCGGGCACAGTCGAAGGCGTTGACGAGCGTTCCACCACCGCCTTGTGGAGCAACGACTCCCTGGCCCGTCGTCAGCTGTCGGCCCCGGAAGTGTTCTCCAGCTACGTCGCAGTGGGTGACCTGGAAGGTTACCTGCACCTGCTCAGCCAGGTGGACGGTCGTTTCGTCGGCCGTGAGCGCATCGACAGCGACGGCCTGCGTGCCCGTCCGCTGGTGGTGGGCAACATGATCTATGTGTATGGCAACAGCGGCAAACTGGAAGCCCTGACCATCAAGTAAGACTATGCTTGGGGCTAGATCTCAAGCGGCCCGTCCTTTGTGGGAGCGGGCTTGCTCGCGAATACGGTGTATCAGAAGAAAATTTGTTAACTGACACACCGCTTTCGCGAGCAAGCCCGCTCCTACAGGACTGCCTCCGAGCACCAGCCGCTGCCTCGCAGCGGCTTTTGTATTTTCTGAAATAACGAAGTGGAGAGCCGCATGGTTCCCGTAATCGCCCTGGTGGGCCGACCGAACGTCGGCAAGTCCACCTTGTTCAACCGCCTGACCAGGACTCGCGACGCCATTGTCGGCGACTTGTCCGGTCTGACCCGTGATCGCCAATACGGTGAGGCCAAGTGGCAAGGGCGTACCTATATTCTGGTCGACACCGGCGGCATCTCCGGTGATGAACATGGCATGGACGAAAAAATGGCCGAGCAGTCGCTGCTCGCCATTGAAGAAGCCGATGTGGTGCTGTTCCTGGTAGACGCCAAGGCTGGTTTTACCGCCGCCGACCAGATGATCGCCGAGCATTTGCGCAAGCGTAACAAGCGTTCCTACGTGGTCGCCAACAAGGTCGACAACATCGACCCGGACATGGCCCGCGCCGAGTTCGCCCCGTTGGGCATGGGCCAGGCGATCCCGATCGCCGGCGCCCACGGTCGTGGCATCACCCAGATGCTGGAAATCGCCCTGGAGAGTTTCCCCAAGGACGACGCGGAAGAGCCGGAAGAGGGCGAGGAAGAGATCGTTGCCGAGGGTGAGGAAGCCAAGCGCATTCCGGGCCCGAGCGAAAAAGACGGGATCAAGATCGCGATCATCGGCCGTCCCAACGTGGGCAAGTCGACGCTGGTCAACCGCATGCTCGGTGAAGACCGGGTCATCGTCTACGACCAGCCTGGCACCACCCGTGACAGCATCTACATTCCCTTCGAGCGTAACGAAGAGAAGTACACGCTGATCGACACCGCCGGTGTGCGCAAGCGCGGCAAGATCCACGAAGAAGTTGAAAAGTTCTCCGTGGTCAAGACCTTGCAGGCGATCAAAGACGCCAACGTGGTGATCTTCGTGATGGACGCCCGCGAAGGCGTGGTCGATCACGACCTGAACCTGCTGGGCTTCGCCCTGGAAGCCGGGCGTGCGCTGGTCATCGCGATCAACAAGTGGGACGGCATGACGCCGAGCGAGCGGGATTTCGTCAAGGTCGAATTGCAGCGCCGGCTGTTCTTCGTCGACTTCGCCGACATCCACTTCATCTCGGCCCTGCACGGCACGGGCGTGGGCAACCTCTACGCTTCGGTGCAGAACTCGTTCAAGTCGGCGGTCACCCGCTGGCCGACCAACCGCCTGACCCAGATCCTCGAAGATGCGGTAGGCGAGCACGCGCCACCGATGGTCAACAACCGTCGGATCAAGCTGCGCTATGCCCACTTGGGCGGTGCCAACCCGCCGATTATCGTGATCCACGGTAACCAGATCGAGAAGGTGCCCAAGTCGTACGTCCGTTACCTGGAAAACACCTACCGTCGCGTCCTGAAGCTGGTCGGCACGCCGATCCGCATCGAGTTCAAGGGTGGCGAGAACCCGTACGAAGGCAACAAGAACACGCTCACCGACCGCCAGGTCAACAAGAAGCGCCGCTTGATGTCGCACCACAAGAAGGCCGACAAGAAGCGCCGCGACAAGCGTTGATCGATAGTCACCGCAGATCCACTGTGGGAGCGAGCTTGCTCGCGATAGCGGCAGTACATCAACAGGGATGCAGGCTGATCCACCGCCATCGCGAGCAAGCTCGCTCCCACAGGGTATGAGTTGTTTCAGTGTGAGAAGGGTGCCCTTTGTGGCACCCTTTTTCATGCCCGGCGATTGGGCTATCCTCGAGCTCTCCCGCGCCGTACCAGAGCCGGGTGCAGAGCAGGGACCCTCCATGATCACCAGCAAGTTGCCGAACGTCGGCATCACGATTTTCACCCAGATGTCCCAGCTCGCCGCGCAGACGGGTGCGCTGAACCTGTCCCAGGGCTTTCCCGATTTCGATGGCCCGCAGGCCCTGCGCGATGCGGTTGGCCGGCATATTGCTCAAGGCCATAACCAGTACTCACCGATGACCGGCCTGCCGGCGCTGCGCCAGCAGATCGCGGCGAAGATCGCCCGCAGCTACGGCGCCAACGTCGATGCCGATCAAGAGGTCACCGTGACCCCTGGCGCGACCCAGGCGATTTTCTGTGCCATCGCGGCGGTGGTCCACAGCGGTGACGAAGTGATCGTTTTCGACCCTAGCTATGACAGCTACGAGCCTTCCGTTCTATTGGCCGGTGGGCGCTGCATACACGTGCCATTGGGCCTGGATGACTTCGCCATCGACTTCGAGAAGCTCGGCGAAGCCCTGAGCCCGCGCACGCGCATGATCATCCTCAACTCGCCGCACAACCCCAGCGGCGCCCTGATCAGCCGCGCCGAACTCGATCAATTGGCGACGCTGATTCGCGACCGTGACATCTACCTGGTCAGCGATGAGGTCTACGAACACCTGGTGTTCGACGGCGTCGCCCACGCCAGTGTCCTGGCCCACGAAGAACTGTACCGCCGCGCCTTCGTGGTCAGCTCGTTCGGCAAGACCTACCACGTCACTGGCTGGAAAACCGGCTACGTGGTGGCCCCAGCGGCCCTGACGGCAGAGCTGCGCAAGGTGCACCAGTACGTCAGTTTCTGCGGCGTGACGCCGTTGCAGTACGCCCTGGCCGACTACATGGCCGAACATCCGGAACACGTCGACGAACTGCCGGACTTCTACCAGGCCAAGCGCGACCTGTTCTGCGATCTGCTGGCCCCGTCACGGTTCAGCTTCAAGCGCGTGACCGGCACTTATTTCCAGTTGGTGGATTATTCGCGGATTCGCCCGGATCTGAATGACGTCGACATGGCGGTGTGGATGACCCGCGAGCATGGCGTGGCGACGATTCCGATCTCGGTGTTCTACCAGGACCCACCCCAAGGCCAGCGCCTGGTGCGCCTGTGCTTTGCCAAACGCGAGGAGACGCTGCGCGAAGCGGCGGAAAAACTATGCGTGATTTGAGCGCGTTGCCGGACCTCGACATTGCCCTGGTCCAGACCACCCTGGCCTGGCACGACCGCGAGGCGAACCTGGAGCATTTCGAAGCGCTGCTCGAGCAGGCGCGCGGGGCTGACCTGATCATCCTTCCGGAAATGTTCACCACGGGTTTTTCCATGGAGTCCGAGACCCTGGCGGAGCCGGAAAACGGCCCCACCCGCCGTTGGCTCAAGGACCAGGCGAAGAAACTGGATGCTGTCATCACCGGGAGCGTGATCGTCCAGGCCGGCGACGGCAGCCATCGCAATCGCCTGCTGTGGGCGCGACCGGACGGTGAAGTGCTGCATTACGACAAGCGCCATCTGTTTCGCATGGCCGGCGAGCACAACCACTACACGCCGGGCGAGCGACAGGTGCTGTTCGAACTCAAGGGCTGGCGGATTCGCCCGTTGATTTGCTACGACCTGCGCTTTCCGGTGTGGAGCCGCGACGCCGAGGACACCGACCTTTTGCTGTACACCGCCAACTGGCCCGGAGCGCGGCGTATGCACTGGAATCGGCTGCTGCCGGCCCGGGCGATCGAGAACCTGTGCTACGTGGCGGCGGTCAACCGCGTTGGCACCGACGGCAAGGGCTTCGCCTACACCGGTGACAGCCAGGTGCTGGATTTCCAGGGTGAAACCTTGCTCAGCGCCGGCGACGCGGATGGCGTGTTCACCGTGTGTTTGAATGCGGTGGACCTGGCGGCGTATCGCACGCGGTTCCCGGCGAACCTGGATGCCGATCGCTTCGAATTCACGAATTGAAACGATTCAGCCTCAAGGAACGGTGTTGCGTGCCGATAACCGGTCAGCCAAGGAGAAGTCCCTATGACCAGCATCAGCGCAACCACCGTAAACCCTTATCCGTTGTCAGCCCCTAAAGTCTCCATCCGCGGGACTGAAGAAGAGAAAGCGGTCAGTCCAGTGACATCGACTGACGCCGACGACAAGGACAAGACCCTGCAGGTCGATACCCGCGGCGCGAATGTCGCCGGCGCTCCCGCCAGCGGCGGTGTGGACATCATTGAGCAACTGAAAAAGCAGATCGAGCAGGCCGAAAAACTGCTGGCTCAGCAGCAAGCTCAGTTGGCCCGCGTGCAGAAGAGCCAGGCCAACGAAGAGCAGAAGGCCCAGCAGGCCATGGCCATCCAGACCCAGATCATGGGTACCCAGGCAATGCTGCAAACCTTGCGGGCGTCGTTGTTGCAGGCCATGACCGTTTCTGTCGATACCCATGCCTGACAGTTTGGTTGTCTGACAGGCCGTCATCGCGAGCAAGCTCGCTCCCACAGGGGGCACAGGATTTCGGCCTCACTGAAGATCCAGTGTGGGAGCGAGCTTGCTCGCGATGAGGCCAGTACAGTCAGCACCCAACCATCAGCCAAACAAAAAGGCCCCAGGGTTCACACCCCGGGGCCTTTTTGCATTTCAGCCCAGGAATCAGGCTGCCTTGGCTTCCGGCTGGCTCAGCGAGCGGTTCAGCGCACTGAACAGCGCCTTGAAGCTCGCCGTGGTGATGTTCTCATCGATACCCACGCCATGCACCGCACGCTCGCCGTTGACTCGCAGTTCGATGTAGGCCGCCGCCTTGGCATTGGTGCCGGCGCCGATGGCGTGTTCGTTGTAGTCCATGATCTCCACTGGAATCGGCAGGCCGGCCACCAGCGCTTCCAGGGCGCCGTTGCCCTTGCCGCGCCAGTGCAGGTTGGTCTCGCCCTGGCCCTTGCTTGCCACTTCCACCTCTACGGCGCTGTTGCCGTTCTCTTCCTGCAGGCGATGGCTGACCAGCGCGTACGGGGTGTTGGCTTGCAGGTATTCACGCTGCAGCAGGCCGTGGATCTGCTGGGCGGTCATTTCCAGGCCCAGGCGATCGGTTTCGCGCTGTACCACCTGGCTGAACTCGATCTGCATGCGACGCGGCAGGCTGATGCCGTATTCCTGTTCCAGCAGGTAAGCGATACCGCCTTTGCCCGACTGGCTGTTGACGCGAATCACCGCCTCGTAGCTGCGACCGATGTCGGCCGGGTCGATCGGCAGGTACGGCACTTCCCACAGGGTGTCCGGTTTCTGCTGGGCGAAGCCCTTGCGGATGGCGTCCTGGTGCGAGCCGGAGAACGCGGTGTGGACCAGGTCGCCGACGTACGGATGACGCGGGTGCACCGGGATCTGGTTGCATTCCTCGACCACTTTGCGCACGCCGTCGATGTCGGAGAAGTCCAGCTCCGGGTTGATGCCCTGGGTGTAGAGGTTCAGCGCCACGGTCACCAGGTCGACGTTACCGGTGCGTTCGCCGTTGCCGAACAGGCAGCCTTCGACACGGTCGGCGCCGGCCATCAGGCCCAGCTCGGTGGCGGCCACGCCGGTGCCACGGTCGTTGTGGGTGTGCAGGCTGATGAGCACGCTGTCACGCCGGGTGATGTTGCGGTGGAACCACTCGATCTGGTCGGCGTAGATGTTCGGGGTGGCGACTTCCACGGTAGCGGGCAGGTTGAGGATCACCTTGTGCTCGGGCGTCGGGTTCCAGACTTCGATCACCGCGTCGCAGACTTCCTTGGCGAACTCCAGCTCAGTGGCGCTGAAGGTTTCTGGCGAGTATTCGAACTGCCATTGGGTTTCCGGCTGCTGGGCGGCGTATTTGACGAACAGCTTGGCCGCGTTCACCGCGATTTCCTTCACGCCTTCCTTGTCCTGGTTGAACACGATGCGGCGGAACGAAGGGCAGGTGGCGTTGTACAGGTGGACGATGGCTTTTTTCGCACCGCGCAGGGATTCGAAGGTACGGGCGATCAAGTCTTCACGGGCCTGGGTCAGCACCTGGATGGTGGTGTCGTCCGGGATGTGGCCTTCTTCGATGAGGGTGCGCACGAAGTCGAAGTCGGTCTGGGAAGCGGCCGGGAACGATGCCTCGATTTCCTTCACGCCCACCGCGACCAGGGTTTTCCAGAAGCGCAGCTTCTTGACCGCGTCCATCGGCTCGATCAGCGACTGGTTGCCGTCGCGCAGGTCGGAGCTGCACCAGATCGGCGCGGCGGTGATGGTCTTCGACGGCCAGGTGCGATCCGGCAGGTTGATGGTCGGGAAGGCGCGGTATTTGGAAGACGGGTCTTTGAGCATGCTCATGGGGAAATCCTTATTGTCGTGGCCGGAAAAAGGCGGCCTGCCGGTGGTTCGAATGGGGTGGCTTGAAGCCTGGACGAGGTGCCGCGATTCAGCCCGGCAGTCGTGCGCTGACGAGGCACAGGCTGCGGTGCTGGCGAAGCTGGATAAGGGTGTGAGAGGTTTTCATGCTCCAACCCTAACCGCGTGAACGGCGGATCGCAAGCAGTCGGAAAAAATTGAGAGAAGTTTTGCTTTGGGGAGGTTTAGCGAGATTTAATCGCGAGTTCTTCGGAAATTTGTAGTTTTATTGCGTCGATGTTTGTGGCTCGGCAATTCAGGGAGAGACGGTGCTGCTGCTGGCCCCATCGCGAGCAAGCTCGGCTCCCACAGGGTAGCTCGGTACTTCTGAAATAGTGCTGAACCTGTGGAAGTAGGTACTTTTAAGAACAGCGTCGTCCCTGTGGGAGCCGAGCTTGCTCGCGATGAGGCCAGTCGCCTCAGCACACATCTCAGGGCTGGAACGCCCCGATGAAAATCGCCGGATCCACCCGCGCATCGTTCAGGCTGATATTCCAGTGCATATGCGGCCCGGTCGCGCGGCCGGTGGCACCGACCTTGCCCACCACGGTGCCTCGGGCCAATTGCTGGCCGACCTTCACGTCGATCTTCGACATGTGGCAGAACATGCTGATGAAACCCTGGCCATGGTCGACGAACACCGTATTGCCATTGAAGAAGTAATTGCCGGTGAGGATCACCTTGCCCGCGGCCGGGGTCTTGATCGGTGTACCGGCGGGCACGGCGAAGTCCAGGCCGGCGTGGGGGTTGCGCTCTTCGCCGTTGAAGAAACGACGCACGCCGAACTTGCTCGACAGCGGGCCGTTGACCGGTTTGTCCAGCAACAGGTTGCTGGGGATGTTCGGACTGAAGCTGCGGTAGGCCTTCAGTTGCACCGCCAGCTCGGCGTCGATGCGCTTGAGGTCCGCCGGGTTCGGGTTGACCTGACGCTTGTTCTTCAAGGTGATGTGTTGCTCGGGGTACTTTTTGTAGCCGACCACAAACGGCTGGGTGCCGCCGCCACTGCTGATCTGTTGGGTGCCGGGTTGGACCGTCAGCGGGATGCCGACAATCGCCAGCCAGTTGTCCTGTTCCTTGACCACCAGCACCGGCTTGCCCTGGTAAGTGGCTTTGGGGGCCTGGGCCGCGCTGCCCAGGTCCACCACAGCCACGCCGCCGGGCACTGGCTTGTTCAACAAGCGAGTGATGTAACTGTCGGCGTGGGCGTTGAAGGTCAGGCACAGCAAGAACAATGGGGCGAGATATCGCGGCATGAATCAGTCCAGTAAAGAAAGGGTGACTGGCGTCAGGTGATTGTCTTCGACCCGCACCAGCAGTTCGCCTTCGCCGAGCTTGGCGGTCAGGCGCTGGCCGGTCTGGGTTTGCCCGGCGCTGCGGATCGCATGGCCGCGTTCGTCGAGCAAGATGCTGTAGCCGCGGCCGAGGGTCGCCAGGGGGCTGACGATGTGCAGCGTCTGCATCTGGTTGTGCAACTGCACGCGGCGCGCCTTGAGGCCTTCACGCATGGCCCGGGGCAGGCGTTCGGCCAGGCTGTCCAGGCGCTGGCGCAACATGGCCAACTGTCGGCCCGGGTGTTGCCCGGCGAGGCGGGTTTCCAGGCGGATCAGCCGCTCGCGGCGGGTATTGAGGTTGCGTTCGAAGGCCCGGCGCAGGCGCATGTCCAGGTCGTCGAGGCGCTGGGCTTGCTGGCGCAGGCGCTCACCGGGATGACGCAGGCGCCGGGTGAGGCCTTCGAGGCGCAATTGATCGCGCATCAGCCGGTCGCGCATGCGCATCACCAGCCGGCGATGCAGGCTTTCGACCCGACGCACCAGGTCGCCGGCATCCGGCGCCAGCAGTTCGGCGGCGGCGGACGGGGTCGGGGCGCGCACATCGGCGACGAAATCGCTGATGGACACGTCGGTTTCATGGCCGACGGCGCTGACGATTGGCGTGACGCAGGCATCCACCGCCCGAGCCACGGCTTCTTCGTTGAAGCACCATAAGTCTTCCAGCGAACCGCCGCCCCGGGCCAGGATCAGCGCATCGAAGCCACGGGCGTCCGCCAGTTTCAGGGCGCGGACGATTTGCCCGGTGGCTTCGCGGCCTTGCACGGCGGTGGGAATCAGGGTCAGGGCAATCTGCGGCGCCCGGCGGCGGAACACACTGATGATGTCGCGGATCACCGCGCCGGTGGGCGAGCTGATGATGCCGATGCGTTGTGGATGGGCTGGCAGCGGCACCTTGCGTTCGGCACTGAACAGGCCCTCGGCGCTGAGTTTTTCCTTCAGGGCATCGAAGGCCAGGCGCAGGGCGCCATCGCCGGCCGGCTCCACGGTGTCGAGGATCAACTGATAATCGCCACGGCCTTCGAACAGCGAAACCTTGCCGCGCACCTTCACCGCCAGCCCGTCCTTCAAGGCCTGGCGCACCCGCGCGGCATTCTGCCGGAACAGTGCGCAACGAACTTGGGCACCGCTGTCCTTGAGGGTGAAGTACACATGGCCGGAGGCCGGCCGGGCAAGGTTGGAAATCTCGCCCTCGACCCAGATGTTGCTGAACACGTCTTCGAGCAACACCCGCGCACGGCCGTTGAGCTGGCTGACAGTCAGGACCTCGCGGTCCAGGCCCAGTCGGGCAAAGGGATCTTTAATCATGGGCGGCATGATAAGGGCATTTGTAGCTGAATCTCCATGTGTACAGAGAATTAGACCGAGTCGCCTGCATCGCGAGCAAGCTCGCTCCCACAAGGGTGCTGCGTCGTACACAGCATTTGAATCCAATGGAAATCCAATGTGGGAGCGAGCTTGCTCGCGATAGTGGTGGAGCTGTCACCACAAATGCTGGATATGCCCCGACACATCTGGCTAAAGTCGCCGCTTCGTCATCAAGGAAGTGCCGGATGAATCTTCTGTCGTGGTTGGGCCAGTGGGCATTTGCCCCCCTGGAATGGCTGGTGATCGGCTCGGCCATTGCCCTGGCCTACATCGTGTTCGGCATCGCCGGGTTCGGCACGGCGCTGGTGGCTGCGCCCATCCTGCTGCTGTTCATGCCCTTGTCGAAGATCATCCCGCTGCTGGTCCTGCTGGATTTTGTCGCGGCCTTCGGCAACCTGTTGCCATCGCGTCGGGACGTGTCCCGGCCGGAGCTGTTGCGGTTGCTGCCGTGCATGGCACTGGGCTGCACCCTGGGAGTGATTTTCCTGCTCAACCTCAAGTCCGACCTGTTGTTGCTGTTGATGGGGCTGTTCATCAGCAGCTATGCCATCTATAGCCTGTTGATAAAAACCCGGCCGACGCAGCTGTCATCGCGGTGGGCGTTTCCGATGGGCACGGTGGGCGGGATGTTCGGGGCGTTGTTTGGCAGTGGCGGCTTTTTATATGCCATCTACTTGAATAGCCGCCTGCCCAAGGACCCGGCCCGGGCCACGCAAAGTGCCTTGATCAGTTGCAGCACGGTGGTGCGCTTGAGCCTGTTTATCGTCGCCGGTGTGTATGCCGAGCTACCCTTGTTGGTACTGGCGTTGTGTTTGTTGCCGGCCATGGCGCTGGGGCTGTGGGTGGGTCGTCGCCTGACCATGAGGTTGTCGCGCGAGGCGTTCGTGCGCTTGGTGACCTGGCTGGTGCTCGCCAGCGGCATTGCCTTGATCGGGCGTTACCTGAGTGCTTGACCTGGCTCGGCCAGGGATTAAGCTGCCGGCCTTTATTCGCCCCCATGGGAACCTCCAGGCCTCGTCATGAATTCGCAAAGCATCATCGTCCCGAAAATTTCCACCCTGCCGGTCCACGAGCCCCGGGCCCGGGCGATCGTGCGCTGGCTGGTGCGCAAAAATATCGTCGAAGAACAACTGACCACCTGCGGGCGCACCGGCAATCGCATGGCCCACGCCATCGCCCCCGGCGCACGGGCGGTGGTCCTGCACCCCGATGCCTTGCCGTTCGGCGAAGCGATCAATGGCCTGGAGATCATCACCAAGCGCTGCATCTATACGCCAGCCAAGGGCTTTCTCGAAGAAGCCGGTTGCGCCGAGTGCCGCAAGGAAGTCGGCGAAGCGTTGTTCGAAAGCCTGGAAGACTGGATGCCAGCGCGCACCGACAACTTCACCTGCCCCGAATGCGGTCATGAAGATGACATCAATGGTTTTCTGTTCCTGCAGCCGTGCGGCTTTTCCAACCTGGGGTTCATTTTCAACAACTGGCTGGAGGCGGGGTTCAAGCAGGACTTTCTCGATGAGTTCGCCGATTGGCTCGATCAGCCGGTGAGTTGGGTGAGGGTGGAGTTGTAGGTGAGGAGGCATGCGGTCCCGTGGCGAGGGAGCTTGCTCCCGCTCGGTTGCGCAGCAACCGCCAAAAGCCGGGGCCGCTTCGCAGCCCAGCGGGAGCAAGCTCCCTCGCCACAGGGGTTCTGTGTTGTATGAGAGTGTGGTGGTTTTGCCCCGTCAATCAGCCCGCCAATAATAGACAGAGTTTTACATTGAGCCAGACGGGGTCCATGAGTATAATGGCGCGCTTCCATTTTCCCGCTCGGGAGCCCCCGCGATGCTGCGTATCAGCCAAGAAGCTCTGACCTTCGACGACATTCTCCTAGTGCCCGGTTATTCCGAAGTACTGCCTAACGAAGTCAGTCTCAAAACCCGTCTCACCCGTGGCATCGAACTGAATATCCCCCTGGTTTCCGCCGCCATGGACACCGTGACCGAAGCCCGTCTGGCCATTGCCATGGCCCAGGAAGGCGGTATCGGTATCATCCACAAGAACATGACCATCGAACAGCAGGCCGCCGAAGTGCGCAAGGTCAAGCGGTTCGAGGCTGGCGTGGTCAAGGATCCGATCACCATCGAGGCTGACGCCACGGTCCGGGATCTGTTCGAACTGACCCGCATGCACAACATCTCCGGCGTTCCGGTACTGCACGATGGCGACCTGGTCGGCATCGTCACCTCCCGTGACGTACGTTTCGAGAACCGTCTCGATGCTTCCGTCCGCCAAGTGATGACGCCTAAAGAGCGCCTGGTCACGGTCAAGGAAGGCACCAACAAGGACGAAGTCCGCGAGTTGCTGCACAAGCACCGTATCGAGCGCGTGCTGATCGTCGACGACAAATTCGCCCTCAAGGGCATGATGACCGTCAACGACATCGAAAAAGCCAAGGCCTACCCGCTGGCGAGCAAGGACGACCAGGGTCGTCTGCGTGTCGGCGCTGCGGTCGGCACCGGCAAGGACACCGGCGACCGCGTCGCTGCCCTGGTCAATGCCGGCGTTGACGTGGTGGTGGTCGACACTGCCCACGGTCACTCCAAAGGCGTGATCGACCGCGTTCGCTGGGTCAAGCAGAACTTCCCTGACGTGCAGGTGATCGGCGGCAACATCGCCACCGGCGAAGCCGCCAAGGCCCTGGCCGAAGCCGGCGCCGACGCGGTCAAGGTCGGTATCGGCCCAGGCTCGATCTGCACCACCCGTATCGTCGCCGGTGTCGGCGTGCCGCAGATCAGCGCCATCGCCAACGTCGCCGCCGCCCTTGAAGGCACGGGCGTGCCGTTGATCGCCGACGGCGGTATCCGCTTCTCCGGTGACCTGTCCAAGGCCATCGTCGCCGGTGCCTACTGCGTGATGATGGGTTCGATGTTCGCCGGCACCGAAGAGGCACCGGGCGAGATCGAACTGTTCCAGGGCCGTAGCTACAAGGCTTATCGCGGCATGGGTTCGCTGGGCGCCATGTCCCAGGCCCAGGGCTCTTCCGACCGTTACTTCCAGGACTCCTCCGCGGGTGCCGAGAAGCTGGTGCCGGAAGGCATCGAAGGTCGCGTGCCGTATAAAGGCACCCTGAGCGCCATCATCCATCAACTGATGGGCGGCCTGCGTTCCTCAATGGGCTACACCGGCAGCGCCGACATCGAAGAGATGCGTACCAAGCCGGAATTCGTGCGCATCACCGGCGCCGGCATGGCCGAGTCCCATGTCCACGATGTGCAGATCACCAAGGAAGCGCCGAACTACCGCGTAGGTTAAGGCTTCCAGCAAAACGTTAATCACCGGGGCTGTTCATTCAGCCCCGAGTTGTTTCTGATTCACTACATGAGAATGAGTCATGGCCCTCGACATTCACGCTCACCGCATCCTGATCCTCGACTTCGGTTCCCAGTACACCCAGCTGATCGCCCGCCGCGTGCGTGAAATCGGCGTGTACTGCGAACTGCATCCGTTCGACATGGATGACGAAGCGATTCGCGAATTCGCTCCGAAAGGCGTCATCCTCGCCGGCGGCCCCGAGTCCGTGCACGAAGCCGACAGCCCGCGCTGCCCGCAAGCCGTGTTCGACCTGGGCGTGCCGGTCTTCGGTATCTGCTACGGCATGCAGACCATGGCGGAACAGCTGGGCGGCAAGGTCGAAGGTTCGGACCTGCGTGAGTTCGGTTATGCCCGCGTCGACGTGGTCGGCAAGAGCCGCCTGCTGGACGGTATCGAAGACCACGTCGACGCCGACGGCCTGTTCGGCCTGGACGTGTGGATGAGCCACGGTGACAAGGTCACCAAGATGCCGGAAGACTTCCACATCCTGGCCAGCACCCCGAGCTGCCCGATCGCCGGCATGTTCAACGATGATCGCCGTTACTACGGCGTGCAGTTCCACCCTGAAGTGACCCACACCAAGCAGGGCGGCCGCATCCTGTCGCGTTTCATCCTCGACATCTGCGGGTGCGAAGCCCTGTGGACCCCGTCGAAAATCGCTGAAGACGCCATCGCCCAAGTCCGCGCCCAGGTCGGTACCGACAACGTGCTGCTGGGCCTGTCCGGCGGCGTCGACTCCTCGGTGGTTGCCGCATTGCTGCACAAGGCCATCGGCGACCAGTTGACCTGCGTCTTCGTCGACAACGGCCTGCTGCGCCTGCACGAAGGTGAGCAAGTGATGGCCATGTTCGCCGAGAACATGGGCGTCAAGGTGATCCGCGCCAACGCCGAAGAGCAGTTCCTGAACAACCTGGCCGGCGAGTCCGACCCGGAGAAGAAACGCAAGATCATCGGCCGCACCTTCATCGACGTGTTCGATGCCGAATCCTGCAAGCTGGACAACATCAAGTACCTGGCCCAGGGCACCATCTACCCCGACGTGATCGAGTCGGCTGGCGCCAAGAGCGGCAAGGCCCACGTGATCAAGTCCCACCACAACGTCGGCGGCCTGCCAGAGGAAATGAACCTCAAGCTGGTCGAGCCGCTGCGCGAATTGTTCAAGGACGAAGTGCGTCGCCTCGGTCTTGAACTGGGCCTGCCCTACGACATGGTCTACCGCCACCCCTTCCCGGGCCCGGGCCTGGGCGTGCGGATTCTCGGTGAAGTGAAGAAGGAATACGCCGACCTGCTGCGTCGCGCCGACCACATCTTCATCGAAGAACTGCGCAAGGCCGACTGGTACCACAAGGTCAGCCAGGCGTTCGTGGTGTTCCAACCGGTGAAATCGGTGGGCGTGGTTGGCGATGGCCGTCGTTACGCCTGGGTCGTGGCCCTGCGTGCCGTGGAAACCATCGACTTCATGACCGCTCGCTGGGCACACCTGCCGTACGAGCTGCTGGAAACCGTTTCCGGGCGCATCATCAACGAAATCGAAGGCATCTCCCGCGTCACGTATGACGTGTCGAGCAAGCCGCCGGCGACGATTGAGTGGGAATGATGGGACGTCCGGCATTGTCCGGCACCCATTAGCAAAAAATGCCCTGAAGCCCGCGTAATTGCGGGCTTTTGGCTTTTTGGGGCATTGGCTGAGTCAAATGCCCTGCCGGGTGCTCGATACCCTGTCGCCTCGGCAGGGAAGGCCCTGGGATCAAATCTCTTGATCAGCCCGGTTTCATTGGGTTCTCTCGTGATGCGTGAGTGCTTTTCCGGGTACGGTTTTATTTTTCGTGCGCGGCGATGAACATGGCGACGGCCGCCCGGCAATAGGATTCGATTTCGTTGTCGTCCTCTGCCCAGGCCTCATCGAAGCGCGCGATTATCAGGAGATCGGATCCTTTGAACAGCGCGGCAAACAAGCGGGCGGACTGGAGAGGATCGGGCACGTTCAGAACCGCCTTCGCGTGCAACTGACCCAACAGGGCCTCGATCTGGGCAATGACATAGGCGGGGCCGGCTTCGTAATGGCGCTTGCTTAACGATTTTTGATTCGTCTTGTCGGCCATGATCATGGCTTCGACACTGCGCACGTCGGTGCTCAACAACGTGCGAAGCAGGGATGTTCCCACCGCCATGAGCTGATCTGCCGCCGAACCGCCGACGCCTTCAATAAGGGCCTGCGGTGCAAACTGTTGGCAGTGGGCCGCAATGGCCGCACTGAACAGCGCCTCCTTGTTCTCGAAGTGCCGATAGATACTGAGCTTGGATATCTTTGCCCGCTGGGCGACCTTGTCCATTGTCGTCGCTTGAAAACCCAATTCCACAAAAAGTTCGCCCGCGGCGTCGATGATCGTCTGGCCTAGCGCATCGTTGGCGGGCCGGCCGCGTCGGGCCTGACTGTGTTCGGTCATAAAATTCCAGTACTTGACAGTATCTAAATTGGTGAATTATGGTACTTCCTAGTTTCTTAATTGTGCAAGCGATCTCCCTTCATCCACAGCGCGGAGCCCATCACCATGAATGACGTCATCATCATCGGCGGCAGTTTTGCCGGTCTTGCCGCCGCCCTGCAACTCGGCCGTGCCCGCCGCAAGGTCACCGTTCTCGATACCGGCCTGCCGCGCAATCGTTTCGCCGACCACTCCCATGGCCTGCTCGGCCACGACCACAAGCCACCGCTGGAGATCCTGGCCGAGGCGCGGCAGCAGCTGGCACGCTATCCCACGATCCAGCTGGTCACTGCCCGGGCCGAGAGCGTCTCCGGCGCCATCGACGATTTCTCCGTCCTCACGGGCGAGGGCGAAACCCTCAGGGCGCGCCGCCTGATCCTGAGCTATGGCGTCGCCGACCAGATGCCTGAACTTCCCGGCTTTGCCGAAGGCTGGGGCACCTCCATCGTGCCTTGCCCCTATTGCGACGGCTTTGAAGTTGCCGGCCGGCACTGGGGCCTCGTCTGGTCCGGCCCAATGTCGCACAACTACGTCAGGCTGTACCACGATTGGACTGACACGTTGACGGTCTTTGCCAATGGTCACGACATTCCACCCGACATCCGGGCCGATCTGGCGCGCCGTGGCATCCCTGTCGTCGATGGCCGGGTCACCGAAATCGACCATGACGAGAGCCATAACGCCACCGTCAGGCTCGACGCCGGCCCCTCTGTCGCGGTCGACATCCTGTTCGCGCATCCGCGCAACAAGCCGTCCGCACGCCTGCATGAATCGTTGGGTCTCGCCACGGTCGATACGCCCCAGGGCATCGTCCTCAAGGTCGACGAGCGCCGCGAAACCAGCGTGCCCGGCATCTACGCCGCCGGCGACCTCGCCAGCCTCGCAATGCCCTCGGTCACCACGGCATCATGGCAAGGCGCGACGGCGGGTATCTCCGCCCAGCAGTCGATGCTGGTTTGAGATCAAGCAGCATCGATCACGCCAATTCCAATTTCACAACAGACGCGAGTGCCACCATGGAAGTCCTGAAGAAATTCAAGCCGCTAGACGATAAATTCCCGCTTGAGCGCCAACTCGGCATCTCGGCCGCGCCAATCGTACTCATCAACATATTCACGGTCGGTTCCGCCGACGAAGCGGGCTTCCTGGACGCCTTCAAGGCGGCAGGCGAAACCCTGAAGCAGCAGCCGGGTTTCATCTCCACCCAATTGCACCGAGCGATCGGTGATAGCCCGACGTTCCTGAACTATGTGGTGTGGGAGTCCACCGAGACGCTCCGCGATGCCTTCGCTCGTCCCGAATTCGTCGCGAAGGTTTCGGCCTATCCGTCATCCGTCGTAGCCACCCCGCACTTGTTCCAGAAGGTTGCCGTCCCCGGTTTTTGCACGGCCTGACTCCAGAAATATGGCAAGGCGCGATGGCGGGTACCTTCGCCCAGCAGTCGATGCCGGCTTGAGAGCACAGATTGGAGATGAGCATGGAGGCGCACATGTCCAAGAGCAGAAAAACCGAAGCCAGCATCAGCATTCTCGCCCGACCACTCTTGAAAAAAGGCTGACACACATGGAGTTCGAACACGTCACTTTCGACCTGCCACACGGCACCTTTCATGCGTTGAAGGGAGGGGATCCCGATGGTCAACCGACGATCGTCTTGCACGGTTTCCCGGATCATCCGCCGACCGCGAAGCCGTTCCTTGCCGAGCTCGGCCGCCGTGGCCGTCACGTCATCGCACCCTGGCTTCGCGGTTACTCACCGTCCCCGACCGCGGGCCCGTTCGACTTCGCAGCCCTCACCAGCGACGTGCTCGCGCTGATCGACCGCTGGTCTCCGGGGCGAGCCGTGGAGTTGATTGGCCACGACTGGGGCGCCCTGATCACCTATGACGCCTGCGTCACCGCGCCGGAGCGGATCGAACGCGCGGTCGCGCTCGCAATCCCTCACCCGCTCACGTTCATGAGCCGGCTGACGCACCCCGCTCAACTGCGCCGGAGCTCGTACATGGGGCTCTTTCAACTGCCTGGAAGCGGCTGGATCGCCACCGCCCGCGATCTCGCCTTCATCGACCGCCTCTGGCGTCAGTGGTCGCCCGGCTTCTCGCTCGATCCCGCTCTCAAGGCAGAGCTACACGAGCATCTGCGCAAGAGCATGCCCGCGCCCCTAAAGTATTACCGGGCGATGCTGCGCCCCGGCATGATTGGTGCGACGCGCCGCATGTCTCAGCCGATCACGGTGCCCCTGTTGCAGCTTCACGGTGCCAACGACGGCTGCATCCTCCCCGCGCAGGTCGACGACCGACATCGGTTCGCCGCCCCGCACGCGATGGAGGTCGTCCCCGGCGTCGGTCACTTCCTGCACATCGAGGCCCCTGAGGCGATCGCGGAACGGATCGCGGCATGGGCCAAGTAGCGTCCTTTCCTCCTTGCCTCGATCAAAGGGGCGCTGGTCAAGAACGAATCAAAACGAGGAGATGTCATGACAGAGCAAAAAGCCCCTCAGGTCGCCGACTGGAATGGCCAAAGCGGTGAGTACTGGGCCGCCAACCAGGCCCGGCTCGACGCCATGTTTGCGGTGTTCGGCCAGGCCGCGATCGAAGCCGCCGCGCCCGCCACGGGCGAACGCGTGCTGGACGTCGGCTGCGGCGCGGGCGCATCGAGTCTGGATCTGGCTGGCCGCGTCGGCGCGGGCGGCCATGTGCTGGGCGTGGACATATCCGAACCGCTGATCGGCCGAGCGCACGCACGGGCACCCCAGGATACGCCGGCCCGGTTCCGGGTAGCCGACGCCAGCCGCGCCGAGCTACCCGAGGGCGCGTTCGACATCCTGTTCTCGCGCTTCGGAGTGATGTTCTTCGACGATCCGACAGGGGCCTTCACCCATATGCGACGCGCGCTTCGGCCGGGCGGGCGGGTCGCTTTCGTCTGCTGGCGCGGCGTGGCCGAGAACGATTGGGTGCGCCTGCCGATGGGCGCGATCAAGGGCATCGTCCCACTGACCGCACCGCCCGATCCCGAAGCGCCCGGCCCATTCTCGTTCGGTGATCGGGGGCGGGTGACACGCATCCTGACGGCGGCCGGCTTCACCGATATCGCGATCGCGCCCTTCGATGCTTCTATCCCGTTCGGTGAGGGCGGGACACGGGACGAAGCGATCGACGACGGGGTGAAGATGGCGTTCGAGGGCGGCCCGCTGTCGCTTGTGCTCGCTGACCAGCCCGACGACATCCGCGCCCGCGCCTGGGCCGCGGTTCGTGCCGCCTTCGCGGGCCTCCCCGGCGAGCGGTCGGTGATGATCGACGGCGCGGCGTGGATCGTCACGGCACGCAATCCGGCAAGCTGACAGGGAGTAACAGGGAGGACGCTCCCGCTCGGTGGCGCGGGGTGTCTTTGGCCGGTCAGATTGATGCCCCTTCTGGCTTGGAAGCCGTCGTTTACAGCGTTTTCATGACACTCGAAAACGTTACCGGAGGCCTTCGCACACCGATGATTCGCCGATGCGGCCTTCCTTGCACAGGTCGAGATTGTCCCTGCGCGAGAACCCTGCGTCTTTCATGCAGTAGAACCGGGTCAGCACAACATCAATCGGCGAGGTGTCTCCCGCGCCATCAAGATTGGTATACCCGCAAGCACGCATGGCGTTATCGACGCCCGATTGGGACACCCCCTTTTTGTACCATTGTGTGAAGTCCCCAGGCGGCGGTTGAAAGCCCCTTCCCGTGCAGCCAACCAGTAACACTGCGCACAAACTCAGCAACAGGCTCCTCGTGCACATGGCGTTATTCCTTATGGTTTGACTCGGATCAAGTGTGAGACGCCGTCGGGTGAGTCTCTCCAGTGGTGTAGGATCAGCGTGGCGCCGGCAGACGGGGCAATTCCACAGCAGCACCGACAGCGTACAGGGAACTTCCACTCTGCAAATGCTTCTATACAGTCCTTTTTAAACTGTTCAGGGATCGAATGAAAACTTCTTTGGCGTTTCCATTAGCAATCACTTTCGCCCTTGTCATGGCCGGCTGCAGCAGCCGTCAGGCGGGTGATCTTACTTCAGGGCCGGTCGTTCCACTGGCCATGAATGACCATCAAGCCAGCGTGACTTTCCGTACCATAGGCGGCGAGGGTGATCGTCCTGTCAGTTACCTGTACGGGTATGCCAATACTGGATTCATGAGCGCGGGTGAGCGGGTTTACGACTCTGCTTACTTCAAGCGCATACCGGCTTATCTGAAGAAAATCGCCGGTGGGACTGACAACATCAGTCAACTGGTCGAATCGGACAAAACGGTGTACGTAAAAGGGGAGGTCAAGGACAAACCGTTTACCTTTAACGGTATTCCCATGCCCACGCCGTTCGACAAGGAACAGCCTGTTGCGCAGCAATTCACGCCGCAAGCCAAGAAGAATTACCTGGTTGAAACCGTGATCGCCGACACTTGGGTCATGAACGTGTACGAAATCTCCGCAACGGGTGAACGCAAAACCATTGGCGTTCCAAAAAAGGATGCCGACGCAAACTGACCGTGCAGGGATAGTCTTTTCATGACGATAAGAACTTTCCAATAAGGCATTCGGCAACCTATCAGTGTGGCGAGGAAGCTTGCTCCCTCGCCACAGGGGGATAGACGTTTCCAAGGTGTCTGTGCCCAGCGGCTGCGCAAAGTCGTGTTTGAAGTTGTGCTTAAATGCCAACTTCCCCCATCGTTGCTCTTGGCTTGTCCACGTTTGTCGCTCTCTGCAAGTGAATGCGCAAAGCTGTCGGCCGCTCACAAGAAGACTGCAGACTTCCATCCCAAGAACACCGTGCCGACAAACTCAGAAACGGTGTCATTGCCCTTATGTTCAAACGCATCCTGTCCGCCCTGGGCGGTAAGAAGTCCCGCACTTCGACACCCGTTTCTTCTGCGCACCCTGAGGCGACGCCGCCCCAGCCGGCCGACAATGAACTTATCACGGTCTACGACAGCTACGGTCGTGAGATGAAGATCACCCGCAACGAGTGGCGCGACCAAGTCTTCCTGCCAAACCTGCAGGAGAAATGGCGTTCTGCCGACGAGCTCTACAGCCTGATTATCTCGGGGTTGAATGATGGCTTTGTCGCTGACTTGATCCCGGCCGCTGCGCAACTTGTCGAGATCGACAGCAATCCCGAGCGCAGCCATGTCATCCAGGGCATTGTGCTGATGGAGAACGGCCAGCTCGATGCCGCCGAAAACACGCTGCGCACGGGGATGGCGAAAGTGGGCGCGACGGGTACCTTGCTGACCAACCTGGCCAAGGTCTTCAGCGAGCGAGGCGAGCCAGTGCTTGCCGATGAAACGCTTTGGCGCGCGATCCAGGCCGACCCCAACCTGGAGAACGGCCTGTTGTGGTGGGCAGCCATGCAGCGGGAAAGGGCCGGCGAGGCGGGCTATCTCGAGGCGCTGCGTTCCGTGGCGGCGTTACCCGGCAGTTGGCGTGCGCCATTGTGGTTGGCGCGTCATTGCCTGGAACAGAACGACGTCGAGTCGGCACGCAGGTTTTACGCGCAGGTGCTGACGGCGGGTACCTTCGACGGCAATGCCCTGATGATGATCTCGGGCGACTTGGGTAACAACGGCCAGATCCCACTGATCGTTGAGTTGGTCGGGCCTGTCTACGATGAACGCAAACACGACCCCATGGCCGGTATCAACTTGCTGCGCGCCTATCAGGCACTCGGGAATGCGGTCGAAGGCGAGGCGCTGCTCGCCCGCCTGTATGCCCTGGGTTTTGCACCGATCAAAAGCCAACTCGATCAGTTTGCCCAAGCCTTCCTGCAAATGCACAAACAGGACGACCAAGGCGTGCCGGTTGATCCTGAAAGCCTGAGGTTCGCGACGTTGGCATTGAGCCAGCCGATCTGGCACTACGGTTTGCGCAACGCCGACTGGTTCTTTGCGCAGAAACCGGAAGGGGCATCGGAAATCGGCTTCTTCGCGTTATCCAAAAGCACAGACGGATCAGAGCGCGCCGAATCGCAACGGGAGGATGAACTGGGGCGCTTCGCGCGCGCGATTCCTCTTTACCTGTCTGAAGCCGTGCACTACTGGAGCGACCATGTAGGCACTTGTTACATCCAAATCGTGGAAGGCGGCGGCCCGGTGCTATCGGGGTGTGAAGCCGACGGCCACGCGCTTTTCGATATCGTGCCGCCGACGATGAAGTCCTTCATCACCGGCGAGATCGGCTGTTCGGGTGAAGGTGATCAAGCCCAATGGCAGATTTCCCTGAAGCTCTGGGACTGCGCGACCCGCACCCAGCAGGCCGCGGAAGTCGGCAGCGCGGTGACAGCAGACATCGGCGCGCTGGTACTCGATCTTGAGACGCGCTTGCTGGCCGGCATTGGACTGAGGCGCGAGACACCACTGGATTCGTTCTACCTGCATCCCACGGCCGAAGTTCTGCCGGTGTACCTGACCGAGCTGGGCCAGGCCTTCACGTTGACGCTGCTGGCGAACGGGCATATGCCCAAGTCCGCAATGTGGGGTGAGCGCGCCATGCTCGACTGGCCGCTCAACATGGCCCTCCACTGGCCGACGGTTGAAGTCGCAAAATTGATGTACATCTCCGGGTTGGGCAAAGCCTTCGATTACCAGTCGGACGTACTCGCCGAATACAAAGAACGCAGCCTGCAATTGCTGCGTGAGTTGGAACAGGCGCGCAGCCCTGTATTGCGCTTGGCTCCGCTGATATGGAGGGTGTTCGGTATGCAGGCAGAGTTACACGCCCACATTCGGGACTTGCCCGCTGATACACGGCCTGAACATAAGGCCTGGCTGGCGCGAATCAGCGAATAACGGGGCTCTCGACCACCGTCAGGGCGACTGACGGTGCGGGTTCAAGGGGGCATGTCCGAGGAGAGTCCTATACTCAAGGGCGTCCAGTTACGGCGACAGACACGCCGGAATAAGGAGCCTGCCATGAATGACACCCAACGACTCGCCGCGTTACGTATCGTTTTAATCGTTGTGGGGCTGATCGCCGTGTTCGCGATCTGGCCACTGATGATCCTGTGGCCGTCCGGTTGGACTTGGCACAGCGGCCATTCCGACTATCCGCTGATGATTGTCGGTCTCTACGCCACCCTGGGCGTATTCCTGCTGAGGGCTTCCCGTGATCCGATGAGGCACTTGAGCCTGATCTGGTTCACCGTATGGTCGAGCGTCGTGCACGGCGCGATCATGGCCGTGCAGTCCTTTGGTGTCGGTATGGACGGGATGAGCCATTACGGCCATCTGCTCGGCGACGTACCCGCGCTGTTCGTCGTCGCGGCGGCGCTGGCGTTCTTCACGCCTCGGGGTGAGAAGGCGCGTTTATTGGCGGGCTGATCCTTGCGTTGCGGCGTGCCTGAAAGCCCTGTGGATGATCTCTTCAGGGCTTTTCCATTTGGGTGGTCATCCCGATTTTTCTCAGCGGTGCCCTGGGAGTTGTCGCTTAAAGCCGCTCGGTGTCGTCACCTTTCGCTACGATTCTGCCCTCATCGAGTTTGCCGAGAAGTGCTTATCATCCAAGGGAGGAGTTTGGTTGTCATTTGACAACCTTGCAGGTCATGCGAATACTGGAGACCACTGATGATTCGTCCCTCGCATCCGAAAAAGGAAGTCGAAGAAGCGTTGAGACATGCCGAAGCGTTGGGGTGGCGCGTAGAAGTCGGCGGCAGCCACGCCTGGGGGCGGACTTATTGTCCATACAACGACGAGGAGTGCCGCTGTGGTGAGTTCTGCATCACATCGATATGGAGCACACCGAAGAACCCTGGCAATCATGCGCGAGCATTGCGACGCGTCGTGGACAATTGCACCACGCATCGCAATAGGTGTGGCGCTGATGACGCTGCTGAGGAATAGAACGATGGAATATACCTTTACCTTGAAATATCAGCTTGCTGACGATGACTGTGCCTCGGATGAGCTGGTCGAGCGGCTGGGTGAAGCTGGCTGTGACGATGCCCTGGTCGGCATTGGGCAGCCGGGGCGGCTGGCGCTTGAGTTCACTCGCGAGGCTCCCGATGCGGTCAAGGCCGTGTTTAGCGCTCTGAGCGACGTCCGCCGCGCGGTGCCGTCGGCCAAACTGATCGAGGTTGCCCCTGACCTGGTGGGCCTGACCGACGTAGCTGAGATCGTAGGTGTCTCTCGGCAGAACATGCGCAAGCTGATGTTGGCTCATCCGAGCAGCTTCCCGACGCCGGTGCACGAGGGAAGTGCGTCTATCTGGCACTTGGCGGACGTTCTGACCTGGCTGCAGGCAAAGGGCAGCTATTCGCTTACCAAGAGCGTGCTGGACGTGGCCCTGGTGGCCTCCCAGGTCAACGTTGCGAAAGAGGGCCGACGGTTACCGAGCCTGGCTGCCAAAGAGTTGGAAGCTTTGGTTGGGTAAGGATTCCGACAACATGGACGTGTCCAGGCTTTGAACAAGCCTGAGTAAGGGATTATATGGTTTTTATCAACGTGCGCGGTGAAGACAAGACTCGGCAGATCAGCGACTGGACAATCAAGAGTGACAGGAACGGTAGACTTTTGTTGATTTGCCACTTTCCTTCCGGCAAGAGCTTCCCAAGTCCGCTTGAAGACTGTGAGGTCGTTCCAACCCGAGTAGTGAGTGACAAGCTTCTGCGTAAGAAGGGCAGCGCGGTGCTCAGTCCAATTGAGAAGGCCGTGATCTACGGTGAGAAATATGCCGTCGTTCAGTATTCCGGGAAGACGACAAATTACGTGTTCAAGCTGGATGCTATCGAGCTTGTCGCACCGACGAAGATGAAGGAAGAGTCGCTCTTTCATTATTTCCTTTCCGTGGCCAGTGCCCGAGTCGATCATGCCACGAAACCAGTGGATAAGCTGATCGCCGAGAATGTGCTGCGCCAGTTGAACTCAATACTTCCGTGTGCAGACACGGCATTGCACGCTTACTGCATCGGGAAGAATGAACGGCAGGTACAAGCGGGGAATTTCGTCTTTCCTTTCGGCATCAATGAAAGTCAGCTTCATGCCGTCGAGCAGGCCTTCACCTCACAGATCAGTTTGATCGAAGGGCCGCCCGGCACTGGCAAGACCCAGACCATTCTGAACATCCTCGCCAATATCCTGTTACGTGAGAGTACGGTGGCGGTGGTGTCCAATAACAATTCAGCTGTGGCGAATGTCTGCGAAAAACTGCGCAAGTCCGGGCTCGATTACCTAGTTGCCGAATTGGGCAGCACCGAAAATCGCGAGGCATTTTTCGCCAATCCACGTCCCCGTCCCTCGGTGACTCCCGAAGCCGCGCCTTCGATGGATCGGATCCAGATTGTTCTGCAACAGCTCAAGGGCTATCTGGGTACCCGCAATGCGGTGGCGCAGTTGCAGCTCGAAATCAATGAGCTGGAAGTGGAGCGCCGCTATCTGCAGCAATGGCAACAGGATAACGGCGTACAGATTCCGCCCTTGGACAGGTACAAGCTGACCCCGCAGAAGTCTGCGGACCTGATGGCCTATCTGACCCACCTGGGAGGCAGTCGCGTCAGGGTCAAGGACAGAATCGAACTGCTGTTCAACTTCAGGATTCTGCGTACCCGGCCGTTCGATAACTGGGAAAAGCGCCAGTCAATGTTCTATGGCCTACAACTCCATTTTTACGACAAGGCGCTGCAGGAAAAGAATGCACTGTTGGAAACTCATCAGCAGGCGTTGCGACTCGGCAATTACCAGGCACTGCTGGATGAGTTGACCAGCGCTTCGATGAAATACCTCAAGCAGCATCTGCACCAACAGGTGCCGCCACCCGCACCCTTCGAAGCCAAGACCTACAAGCGTAGATTCGATGAGTTCGTGACGCGCTATCCGATCATTTCCAGCAGTACACATTCGATCATCAACTCGCTTCCAGCCGGGACGATGCTCGACTATGTGATCATCGATGAGGCCTCGCAGCAGGACATCGTTCCGGGAATATTGGCGTTAGGCTGCGCGAAGCAACTGATCATCGTTGGCGACAGGAAACAGTTGGCGCATATCCCGGCACGGCTGGGGCTGGCCGCGCCCCAGGACAGGGAGCACTACGATTGCGAGACATTCAGCCTGCTCGATTCGTGTATCCGTGTATTCAACGGCTCCATTCCGACGACGCTACTCAAGGAACACTATCGCTGCCACCCGCAAATCATTCAGTTTTGTAACCAGCAGTTCTATGACGACCAGTTGGTCCCGATGACGAAGGACAGAGGCGAAAAGCCTCTGTCGTTGCTGGTGACAGCCAAGGGAAATCACACGCGAAAGACCACGAACCTGCGGGAGCTGGATTCATTGCTGGCGACGCTTGCCGGTGAAGGCGAAAGTGCCTGGACAGGCAAGGATGGGAGGGGATTCATCGCGCCTTTCCGGGCACAGGCCACACTTTCCGGGACGCTTTTACCGGGCGATTTCATCAATGACACCGTGCATAAGTTCCAAGGCCGCGAGTGCGACGAAATTGTCTTCTCCACGGTATTGGACAAAAAGAGCATCACCCCGAAGTTCCTGGCGTTCGTTGATGATCCGCGCATGGTCAATGTGGCAGTGTCTCGGGCCAAGAACGGCTTTACGTTGGTCACGGGAGATGATGTCTTCACAGCGAACAATGGGCATATTGCGGCGCTGGTGCGCTATATCGAGTATTACGCGGAGGACAGGCAGGTGCATCGCGCGCCAGTGATCTCGGCCTTCGATCTGCTGTACGCGGAGTACGATCAATCGCTCGAACGCCTCGATAAACGGCTGCGGCGGGAAGATTCCGATTACAAGTCAGAGCGGATCGTGGCGCAGATCCTGCGTGAGACGCTGGAGCAGGAAGTCTGCCGAGGGCTCATGTTCCACTCGCAGATACCGCTGAAGCAAGTGGCCCCGAGCACCAATGCGAGACTGGTCCCGCGGGAGCTGGACTTCATGAACAACGGCTCCAGTTGTGATTTCGTACTCTATTTCAAGGTTGGGAAAACACCGCTGGGGGTGATAGAGGTCGACGGAGGCAGTCATGACACGCCGGAACAGGCGAAGCTCGATGCCTTGAAAGACAGTATTTTGGGCAAGTGCGGTATCCCTTTGCTGCGCTTGCGAACCGTTGAAAGTCGTATTGAAGAGCGGGTGGCGGCATTTGTGACGCAGTGGGCAACCGGTGTCCTAAAGGACGCAGCGGGATAAATCGAGCTGCCGGGCGCTTGAGGCCCTCCTTGCCTCCACGACAACGGCGAGTGCCGCGACAATCCTTCACTTAATATTTCTCAATTGCGGGTGTATCGTATTCGCCTTTTGCGGGCCCAACGGTTCGCGCGGATTCAATAGGTGGTTGCGTTCATGTCCTTTACCCGTCGCCAAATACTCGGTGGCCTGGCCGGTCTTGTTGTCGTTGGTGTGGGTGCAGGCGGTGCGTCGCGGTACTGGCTGGGCAAGCGGGCCGACGCCGAGGCCGGTCACGACTATGAACTGATCGCGGCGCCCCTGGACGTGGAACTGGTGGCCGGGCACAAGACCCAGGCCTGGGCGTTCGGCCCCTCGGCGCCGGGCACCGAGCTGCGGGTGCGCCAGGGCGAATGGTTGCGGGTGCGCTTCATCAACCACCTGCCGGTCGCCACCACCATTCACTGGCACGGGATCCGTTTGCCGTTGGAGATGGACGGCGTGCCGTATGTCTCGCAACTGCCGGTGCTGCCGGGCGAATATTTCGACTACAAATTCCGCGTGCCGGACGCCGGCAGTTACTGGTACCACCCCCACGTCAACAGCAGCGAAGAACTGGGACGTGGGCTGGTGGGACCGTTGATCGTCGAGGAACGTGAGCCGACCGGATTCAAGTATGAACAGACCCTGAGCCTCAAGAGCTGGCATGTGGACGAGCAAGGCCAGTTCGTGGCGTTCAGCATTCCCCGTGAGGCGGCGCGTGGTGGCACGGCCGGGCGGCTGGCGACCATCAACGGTGTGCCGCAGGCGGTGATCGATCTGCCGGCCGGGCAGATCACCCGGGTGCGTTTGCTCAACCTCGACAATACCCTGACTTACCGTATCAACATCCCAGGCGTTGAAGCGCAGATCTATGCGCTGGACGGCAACCCCATCGAACCGCGCCCGCTGGGCAAGGAATACTGGCTGGGCCCGGGCATGCGCATTTGCCTGGCGATCAAGGCGCCGCCGGCCGGTGAAGAATTGTCGTTGCGCAATGGTCCGGTGCGCCTGGGCACCTTGCGTTCGGTGCCCAACAGTGACGCACCGACCCAGTGGCCGCCGGCACTGCCAGCCAACCCGGTGTCCGAGCCGGACCTGGCCAATGCGCAGAAACTCAACTTCAATTTCGAATGGGTCGGCTCGGTGTCGGTCAATGTCGACAACGGCAAGCCGCCAAGCCTGTGGCAGATCAACGGCAAGGCCTGGGACATCACCGACAAGACTTGCGCCGACCGGCCGATCGCCACGCTGAAGAAAGGCCAGAGCTACATTTTCGAATTGAAGAACATGACCCAGTACCAGCACCCGATCCATTTGCACGGCATGAGCTTCAAGGTGATCGCGTCGAACCGGCACAAGGTCGTGCCGTACTTCACTGACACCTACTTGCTGGGCAAGAACGAACGGGCGCAGGTGGCGCTGGTGGCGGATAATCCAGGGGTGTGGATGTTCCACTGCCATGTGATCGACCACATGGAAACCGGCCTGATGGCCGCCATCGAGGTGGCGTGATGCGCCAGATTCGCCCCGCCAGAATCATCGACCGCAGTCGTGACCAGGACTTCATGCGCGAAGCCCTGGCCCTCGCCGCCCAAGGCGCCGCCCTGGGGGAAGTGCCGGTGGGCGCGGTGCTGGTGCAGGACGGCGAGATCATCGGGCGCGGCTTCAACTGCCCGATCAGCGGCCACGATCCCAGCGCCCATGCGGAAATGGTCGCCATCCGCGCCGCTGCCCAGGCGGTGAGCAATTATCGCCTGCCCGGCAGCACCCTGTATGTGACGCTGGAGCCGTGCAGCATGTGCGCAGGCCTCATCGTCCACTCGCGCATCGCCCGGGTCGTCTACGGCGCCCTGGAGCCCAAGGCCGGCATCGTGCAGAGCCAGGGGCAGTTTTTCAGCCAGGGTTTCCTGAACCATCGGGTGATGTTCGAGGGCGGGGTGTTGGCCGAGGAGTGCAGTACGGTGCTGAGTGAGTTCTTCAAGGCCCGAAGAGCCAAGTCTTCAGACTAAACACCGATCCCCTGTGGGAGCAAGGCTTGCCCGCGATGAACGACAACGCGGCCTTGCTATAGACCGCGGTGCTGTCATCGCGGGCAAGCCTTGCTCCCACAGGTTCACTCCCACAGAAGTTCTCACACAGGCGGCTTGGGCGTTTTATTTACGCGCCACAATCACCGCCCGCATCGGCGCCGGCAGCCCCTCGATGGTCTTGCTGTGATCGGCGGGGTCGAGGAAATCACTCAATGACTGATACTTCATCCACTCGGTGCTGCGCTGTTCTTCCACGGTCGTCAGGCTCACGTCCACGCAACGCACGTCGCTGAACCCGGCGCGGCGCAGCCAGCGTTCCAGGGCCGGGACCGACGGCAGGAACCACACGTTGCGCATCTGCGCGTAGCGGTCCTCGGGCACCAGCACCTGGTGTTCGTCGCCTTCGATCACCAGGGTTTCCAGCACCAGTTCGCCGCCCTTGACCAGGCAATCCTTCAGGGCGAGCAAGTGTTCGATCGGCGAGCGGCGATGGTAGAACACGCCCATGGAAAACACCGTGTCGAAGCCTTCCAGTTCCGCTGGCAGGGCCTCGAACGGGAACGGCAAATGCCAGGCGTTGGGCTGCGACAGGTAGCGCTGTACCGCCTGGAACTGGCAGAAGAACAGCCAGTTGGGGTCGACGCCGATCACCGTGTCCGCCCCGGCACCGAGCATGCGCCACATGTAATAACCGTTGCCGCAGCCCACATCGAGGATGCGCTTGCCCGCAAGATCCAGGTGCGGAGCCACCCGCGACCACTTCCAGTCCGAGCGCCATTCGGTGTCCACGTGCACGCCGAACAGGTCGAAAGGCCCTTTGCGCCATGGTGACAGGCCCATCAACGCGGTACGCATTTGCCCACGGGTTTCGTCGGAACAATCGGTGTCGAGGGTCAGGCCATTCAGCAGGTCGACGGTGGTGGGTTGCAAAACCGGCAGCGCATCGAGGGCGTTTTGCCAACGCTCCAGGTCGCCGTGGCCCTTTTCCATCTTGCTGTCGAGTTGCGTCTGCAGCGTCGCGGCCCAATCGGCCAGGGGCGTGCCGGCCAGATGGCGGGCGAGGGGGGACAGATCGATCATGGCAGGGCAATCAACGAGGCGAAGTTAAGACACTGGAACCATGGCACGACTTTCGAGAAGCCGGCCGCCAAGAGGCGCTCGCGGTGCTCTTCGAGGCTGTCGGGCTTCATGACGTTTTCGATGGCGCTGCGTTTCTGGGCAATCTCCAGCTCGCTGTAGCCGTTGGCGCGCTTGAACGCAACGTGCAGGTCGGTGAGCAGGGCGTGTTCCTCTGCATCGTTGAAACGCAATTTTTCCGACAGGATCAGGGCGCCACCCGGCAGCAGGGACTGGCGGATGCGGCTCAACAGTGCGGTGCGCTGGTCCGGCGCGATGAATTGCAGGGTGAAATTCAGTGCTACCACCGAGGCTGGCTGGAACGTCAGGGCGAGGATGTCGCCTTCGATCACTTCCACCGGCAGCAGCTCCTGGAACATCGAGTCCTGGCCATTGAGGTATTCACGGCAGCGCTCGACCATGGCCGCCGAGTTATCCACCGCGATCACCCGGCAACCGTCGGTGCGCACATGACGGCGCAGGGCCTGGGTCACCGCACCCAGGGACGAGCCGAGGTCGTAGAGCACGCTGCCCGGCTGGGCGAATTGCGCGGCGAGCACGCCGAGGTTTTCGACGATGGTCGGGTAACCCGGCACCGAACGCTTGATCATGTCCGGAAACACCCGCACCACGTCCTCGTTGAAGGCGAAGTCCGGCACTTGGGCCAGGGGCTGGGCGAATAGGCGATCGGGGTCTTTGCTCACGGCGGTTCCAGCGGCATGGGTGGTGAAAAGGCCGGCATTTTAACCAAAAAACCAGTGGGAGCGAGCTTTGTGGGAGCAAGGCTTGCCCGCGATAAAGGCACCGCGGTCTATAGCAAGACCGAATTATCGTTCATCGCGGGCAAGCCTTGCTCCCACAGAGCCGTGCCCCACAGAACCTTTGCTCCCATATTGAGCTTTGTTTAGTGTGGCTTTCGGGCGAACGCCGACGCTGTAATGCCCCATTGGCCCAGCCAATAACTGACGATGATCAGGTAAGGCGCGGCATGGAAGGGGTGCACGAACCGGTTGATGCCGATGAGGCTGTCGGAAAACACAAACGCCAGCGCCCCGGTGGCGGCCAGCCACGCCGAACGCTTGGGCACGTCGGTGCCCAGTCGTGCCAACGCCCGCCAGAGCATGGCGCTGATGACCAGGCCGTAGATCACCACCGGCACCAGCAACGGCCCGAGACCGCTCGACACCAGGATTGCCAGGAGCACCGCGCCGATGCCCAAGGCCAGGGCCAAGGGCAGCAGCGCCGGTCGGCGGCAGTCGCTGAGGTAGGCTTTCAGGTAGGCCAGGTGCGCCAGCAGAAACGCCCCAAGGCCGAACACGAACAGGTCCCCCGGCCAGGCCAGCAGCACATCGCCCACCAGCGAGAAAATCAGCCCGAGGCTGATCCAGCGCCGATATTCGCTGGGCGGCGCATCGTGCAGCCAGCCGAGCAGGGCCAGCACCGGCATGGGCTTGACCAGCAGGCACAGCAGCGTGGCATGCATGGCCAGGCCGTACAGGTAGGTGGCCGCACCCATCAGTGCGAGGATCAGCCAACCCACGGTCAGTTCACCGCGATAGCGCAGTCAAAGGTTTCCACGGGCGGCACTTCCGGCGCCCAAGGCTGTTGATAAGTCAGGCGCAAGCGCCCGGTGCCGGCGCTGAACGCCTGGAAGCGCCAGGTCGAAACACCTGCGGCGCCAACGATGCCGGCGTCTTCCGGGTTGCGATAAACCTCCGGCCCCAAGCCCTTTAACACGCCACCGGCCGAATCCTGGATCGCCCAGCGATAACCGGTGCTGGGGTTGCTGGGCAGGCTCAGGATCAGGTTCTGTCCGTTATTGAGCCTTACGGGGCACTGGCTCAGTTTTTCCACGGTCACGTTGTTGCTGGTTTGCGTGGCGCAGGCGCTCAGCAGGGCGAGGCTGAGGGGGACGAACAGGCGAGTGAGGGACATAAGGGCAACGGCTCCGGCATTCACGACGAACGGCGAGCATAACCGAAGATGCTACTGGGTGTGTCAGGTGGGGATGTGTTGTTGCGGATGACGCCATCGCGAGCAAGCTCGCTCCCACAGGGGATTTGTGGTGTTCACAGCATTTGTGATCCACACCAAACCTTGTGGGAGCGAGCTTGCTCGCGATGAGGCCGGTACAGCGGCTATAAAAAACCTCAGAACAACACCTTCGCCACATCCGCAAACCGCTTGGCAAAGTGCACGGTCACACCTTCCTTGAGGTAGTCCGGCAATTCTTCGAAGTTGCCCCGGTTGGCTTCCGGCAGGATCAGTTCGTTGATCTTTTGTCGGCGCGCGGCGATGACCTTCTCGCGTACGCCGCCAATCGGCAGGACGTGCCCGGTGAGGGTCAGTTCGCCGGTCATGGCCACGCCTTTTTTCGGCGGCTGGTTGCGGGCCAGGGACAGCAAGGCACTGGCCATGGTCACGCCGGCGCTCGGGCCGTCCTTGGGTGTGGCGCCTTCCGGTACGTGCAGGTGAACGAAGGCCTCGTCAAAGAACTTCGGATCGCCGCCAAATTGCTTCAGGTGCGAACTGACGTAGCTGTGGGCGATCTCCGCCGACTCCTTCATCACCTCACCCAGTTGCCCGGTCAGCTTGAAACCACGATTGAGGGTGTGGATGCGCGTCGCTTCGATCGGCAAGGTCGCGCCGCCCATGCTGGTCCAGGCCAGGCCGGTAATCACGCCGATGCCGGACAACACCTGTTCGTTGCGGAACACGGGCTTGCCCAAGGAAGCCTCGAGGTCCTTCGGCCCGAGCTTGATCACCGCTTTCGGGTCGTCGATCAGCTTCATCACCGCCTTGCGCACCAGTTTGCCCAGCTGTTTCTCCAACTGTCGCACCCCGGCCTCACGGGCGTAACCGTCGATCAGGGCCTTGAGGGCGCTGTCGTTGATGCTCAGGCTGCCCTTGGACACACCGGCCTTGGCCAGTTGCTTGGGCCACAGGTGCCGTTTGGCGATGGCGACTTTTTCTTCGGTGATGTAGCCCGACAGGCGGATCACTTCCATCCGGTCCAGCAGCGGGCCGGGGATCGAGTCCAGGGTGTTGGCGGTGCACACGAAGAGCACTTTCGACAGATCCAGGCGCAGGTCCAGATAGTGGTCGAGGAATTCGACGTTCTGTTCCGGATCAAGGGTCTCCAGCAACGCCGAGGCCGGGTCGCCTTGGTAGCTCTGGCCCATCTTGTCGATTTCGTCGAGCATGATCACCGGGTTCATCACTTCGACATCCTTGAGCGCCTGCACCAGCTTGCCCGGCTGGGCACCGATGTAGGTGCGTCGATGGCCCTTGATCTCGGCTTCATCGCGCATGCCGCCGACGCTGAAGCGGTAGAACGGCCGGCCCAGGGATTCGGCGATGGACTTGCCGACGCTGGTCTTGCCCACGCCCGGCGGGCCCACCAGCAGCACGATGGAACCGTTGATCTCACCTTTGTAGGCGCCGACGGCGAGGAATTCGAGGATGCGGTCCTTGATGTCGCCCAGGCCGGCGTGGTGCTGGTCGAGCACCTTGCGCGCATGCTTGAGGTCGAGTTTGTCCTGGCCATACACGCCCCATGGCACGGAGGTCGCCCAATCCAGGTAATTGCGGGTGACGGCGTATTCCGGCGAGCCGGTTTCCAGGATGGAGAGTTTGTTCATCTCCTCTTCGATACGCTTCTGTGCCTGGGTCGACAGCACTTTGCCTTCCAGCCGCTGCTCGAATTGTTCGAGGTCGGCGCTGCGGTCGTCCTTGGTCAGCCCCAGTTCCTGCTGGATGACCTTAAGCTGTTCCTTGAGGAAGAACTGGCGCTGGTGTTCGCCGATCTTGTTGTTGACCTCGGCGGAAATCTCTTTCTGCAACCGCGCCACTTCGACTTCCTTGCGCAGCATCGGCAGCACTTTTTCCATGCGCTTGAGCATGGGCACGCAGTCGAGCACTTCCTGCAGCTCATTGCCGGTGGCGGAGGTGAGCGCGGCGGCGAAGTCGGTCAGCGGCGAAGGGTCGTTGGGGCTGAAGCGGTTGAGGTAGTTCTTCAGCTCTTCGCTGTACAGCGGATTGAGCGGCAGCAGTTCCTTGATCGCGTTGATCAGCGCCATGCCGTAGGCCTTGACCTCGTCGGTTGGCTCGCTTGGCTGATGCGGGTACTCGACTTCCACCAGGTACGGGGGGCGATGGTGCTTGAGCCAGGTGCGGATGCGCACGCGGGTCAGGCCCTGGGCGACGAATTGCAGCTTGCCGCCTTCCCGGCTGGCGTGATGGACCTTCACCAGCGTGCCGTACAGCGGCAGTTTCGAGGTGTCGAAATGGCGCGGGTCTTCCTGGGGCGTGTCCATGAAGAACAGCGCCAGGGAGTGATGATCGGACTTGGCCACCAGTTCCAGGGTCTCGGCCCACGGTTCTTCGTTGACGATGACCGGCAACACCTGGGCCGGGAAGAAGGGGCGATTGTGGATGGGGATGATGTAGACCTTGTCCGGCAGGTTCTGGCCGGGCAGCGCCAGGCCGGTGCCGGAGGAAGTGTGTTCGATGTGTTCGGAGTCAGCGTAGTCGTTAGTGGCTTCAGTCGAGTGCTGGTCGCTCATGGGGCACCTGCGCAATGGGGTATGGGTCTTAGATGGGGCAGGTGGGGGGTGGTTTCAATGGTGGGCGATTGTTAACGGTTATTTCATTGGTGGCCGTTCAGGCTGGCGACAGGTTTGCGTGGCGAGGCGCGGAGCCTCGCCACGGGCCCGGCCTAGGCGACCCGGTTCAAGTCGTTGTGGCGCGTTTCCTTCAGGCACAGCACGGCGATGACGCTGAGCAGCGCGGCCGCTGAAACATAGCCTCCGACATAGCTCAAGCCGCCCATCGCCACCAGTTTCTGGGCGAAGAACGGTGCGGCCGAGGCGCCGACGATACCGCCGAGGTTGTAGGCCGCCGAGGCGCCGGTATAGCGCACGTGGGTCGGAAACAGTTCCGGCAGCAAGGCGCCCATGGGAGCGAAGGTCACCCCCATCAGGAACAGCTCGATGCACAGGAACAGCGCCACGCCGCCGGTCGAGCCGTGGGTCAGCAACGGTTCCATGAGGAAACCCGAGGCAATCGCCAGCAGGCCACCGATGATCAATATCGGTTTGCGGCCGTAGCGGTCGCTGGCCCAGGCGGACAACGGCGTAGCGGCGGCCATGAACAGTACGGCAAAGCACAGCAGGCCCAGGAATGTCTCGCGGCTGTAGCCGAGGGTGGATACGCCGTAGCTCAGGGAAAATACCGTCGAGATGTAGAACAGCGCGTAACACACCACCATCGCCGCGGCGCCCAGCAAGGTCGGCGCCCAGTATTGGCTGAACAGCTCGACCAACGGCACCTTGACCCGCTCCTGGCGGGCCATGGCATTGGCGAACACCGGGGTTTCATGGAGCTTGAGCCGCACGTAGAGGCCGACGATCACCAGCACGGCACTGAGCAGGAACGGAATCCGCCAGCCCCAGTCACGAAATTGCTCGTCGTCCAGGCTCATGGCCAGGGTCAGGAACAGTCCGTTGGCCGCCAGGAAGCCGATGGAGGGCCCCAATTGGGGGAACATGCCGAACCAGGCGCGCTTGCCCTTGGGCGCGTTCTCGGTGGCCAGCAGTGCCGCTCCGCCCCATTCACCCCCCAACCCCAGGCCCTGGCCGAAACGCAGCAGGCACAGCAGGATCGGCGCCCAGGCGCCAATGCTGGCGTAGCCGGGCAGCACGCCAATGAGCGTGGTGCACACGCCCATCAGCAGCAGGGAGGCCACCAGCGTCGACTTGCGCCCGATCCGGTCGCCGAAATGGCCGAACAGCGCAGAACCCAGCGGACGGGCGAGGAAGGCGATACCGAACGTCAGGAAAGACGACAGCATCTGTGCCGTGCCTGAGGTTTGTGGAAAGAACACCGGCCCGATCACCAGGGCCGCCGCCGTGGCATAGACGTAGAAGTCGTAGAACTCGATGGCAGTGCCGATGAAACTCGCGGTCGCCACGCGAGTGGCCGAGTTGGTCGGCTGGGCAGGCACAGCTTCGTTGCAGGTAGCGGTCGTCATGCGGTTATCCCTGACAGTCATGTGCTCCGTTGGAGCGATTATTATGGTCGAACGCCCAGGGATGCGGACGGGTATCCCGTCGCTGTTTCGGGTAGGAACAGTCCCAGGGTTGATGCGGATTTTGCCGATGGTCTGGCCGGAACCGACCGGGCGCGGGGTAGGCACGGGGTTCGGGCGGAGCTGGGTAAGCGGGTTGAGTATAGGAAGGGGGCTAACGAATCAACAAGAGAGTCCGCACACATTGCGCAGAACCCCGTGGCGAGGGAGCTTGCTCCCGCTGGGTTGCGAAGCAACCCCAAAGCAGCGACCCCAGCCCGACTAATACACCGCGCTGCCTGGTTCGGCGCCGCTTCGCAACCTAGCGGGAGCAAGCTCCCTCGCCACAAAGGGGTTTAGAGCGCCGTGGGCACCGAACTGTTATGCCACGCCAGCACCTGGCTGACGCGGTTGTCCACGGTCTCGATGATTTCCAGGCGATAACGCCCGATCTTCAGGCAGACCGGGCTTTCGGGGATGGTTTCCAGGGCTTCGGTCACCAGCCCGTTGAGGGTCTTGGGGCCGTCGCAAGGCAGATGCCAGCCCAGGGTCCTGTTCAATTCGCGGATCGACGCCGCGCCATCGATCATCAGGCGGCCATCGGGCTGGGGATGGACGTGGGGGTTGTCGAGGCTGTGCTGACTCTCGAATTCGCCGACGATTTCTTCGAGGATGTCTTCCAGGGTGACGATGCCCAGTACTTCACCGTATTCGTCCACCACCATGCCCAGGCGCCGCTGCTGCTTGTGGAAATTCAGCAGTTGCAGCTGCAACGGTGTGCTTTCGGGCACGAAGTAGGGTTCATGGGAGGCGGCCAGCAGCGCTTCCTTGGTCAGGCTCGCGTCCGCCAGCAGGTGACGGATCTGGCGAGTGTTGAGCACTGCTTCGACCTGGTTGATATCGCTGTGGAACACCGGCAGGCGCGTCCGTCGGTTCAGGCGCAACTGTTCGATGATCTCGCCGATGGGGTCGTCGAGGTTGATCCCATCGACCTCGCTGCGGGGCACGAGGATATCGTTGACGGTGATGTTGTCCAGGGCGTGGATGCCGGAAATCGGATGCAGCCGGCCACTGCCTTGCTCTGACTCTTGCTCGCTGCGCGGTGGCGCGGGCATTTCGTCGTCGCTCTGCTGCACCATGCCGGGCTTGCGGGCAAATGGACGCAGCAACAACTGGCTGGCGCCATTCAACAGCCAGGCAAATGGATAGAGGATCTTCAACGGTATGCCCAGCAAGGTGTTACCCAGTGCCAGCACCGCGTCGGGCTGGCGGGTGGCCAGGGTGCGCGGCAGGTAGTCGGCGAACACCAGCAGGGCGGCGCTGGTGCCGAGCCAGGCGACCCAGGGGCCGTTTTCCAGCCAGGTAAAAATCGCCAGCAAGGTGCCGATGACCACGGCGAGGGCGCGACAGAGGGTATTGCACAGGATCAGGCTGGGCAGCGGGAAGGTCAGTGTCGCCAGTGGTTTGTCACTGGCGCGCGAAGCCGTGCGCTGGGCCAGCAGGTGTTGCTGGGCGGCTTCGATGGCCGTGAACAGGGCCGACCAGAGGATCAGCACCACCAGCACGGCGAACAACGGCGCTACGGGCAACGTATCCATCAGGTCCGTCCGTCAGATATGCAGGATGTATTCACGGACCAGCTTGCTGCCGAAGTACGCCAGCATCAGCAGGCAGAAACCGGCCAGGGTCCAGCGAATCGCTTTGTGCCCACGCCAGCCGAGGCGGTTGCGGCCCCACAGCAGCACGCTGAAGACCACCCACGCCAGGCAGGCCAGCAGGGTCTTGTGTACCAGGTGCTGGGCGAACAGGTTCTCGACGAACAACCAGCCGGAGATCAATGACAGCGACAGCAGGCTCCAGCCGGCCCAGAGGAAACCGAACAACAGGCTTTCCATGGTTTGCAGCGGCGGGAAGTTGCGGATCAGTCCGGAGGGGTGCTTGTTCTTGAGCTGGTGGTCCTGTACCAGCAGCAACAGGGCCTGGAACACGGCGATGGTGAACAGGCCGTAGGCGAGGATCGACAGCAGGATGTGGGCGAGGATGCCCGGCTCTTCGTCGATGATCTGCACGGTGCCCGACGGCGCGAACTGCGCCAGCAACACCGTGGCCAGCCCCAGTGGGAACAGCAGCACCAGCAGGTTTTCCACCGGGATGCGCGAGCAGGCCAGCAACGTCAGGGCGATCACGGCGACGGCGATCAGGCTGGCGGCGTTGAAAAAGTCCAGGCCCAGGCCGATCGGCGTCATCAGGTGGGTATAAAGGCTGGCCGCGTGGCCGAGCACCGCCAGCACGCCAAGCGTGACCAGCAGGCGTTTGTTCGCCTTGGCGCCGGTGGCCAGGCGGGTGCCTTGATAGAGGGTCGCAGCGGCATAAAGGCAAGCGGCGGCGAGGGTGGCAAGCAAGCTGGGTGACAAGGGGAGCATAAATCCTGTTAGGCAAGCCCGAAAGGCGCTGAGTTTGGCATAGAACCCCCTCCACACGAAAGACCACAGCAGGTGTACGCCGCACGCTTCTTCGCTATAATCCGCGACCTGCCCACGCCGCAGGCTCGCCGAGCACATTTTTCACGGTCTGGGCCGCCATTATCCCGGTCTCATCTGGGCCTGAAAGGATCGCGCATGTTTGAAAACCTAACCGACCGTCTCTCGCAGACGCTGCGCCATGTCACCGGCAAGGCGAAACTGACCGAGGACAACATCAAAGACACCCTGCGCGAAGTGCGCATGGCGTTGCTCGAAGCCGACGTCGCCCTGCCGGTGGTCAAGGACTTCGTCAATTCGGTCAAGGAACGCGCCGTCGGCACCGAAGTGTCGCGCAGCCTGACGCCGGGCCAGGCGTTCGTGAAGATCGTCCAGGCCGAGCTCGAAAGCCTGATGGGCGCCGCCAACGAGGACCTGAACCTCGCCGCCGTACCGCCAGCGGTGGTGCTGATGGCCGGTCTGCAGGGCGCGGGCAAGACCACGACCGCCGGCAAGCTGGCGCGCTTCCTTAAAGAGCGCAAGAAGAAGTCGGTGATGGTGGTGTCGGCGGACATCTACCGTCCGGCGGCGATCAAGCAGCTGGAAACCCTGGCCAACGACATCGGCGTGACGTTTTTCCCGTCCGACCTGAGCCAGAAGCCGGTGGACATCGCCCAGGCGGCTATTAAGGAAGCGAAGCTCAAGTTCATCGACGTGGTCATCGTCGATACCGCCGGTCGCCTGCACATCGATGAAGAGATGATGGGCGAGATCAAGGCGCTGCATGCCGCGATCAACCCGGTGGAAACCCTGTTCGTGGTCGACGCCATGACCGGCCAGGACGCGGCCAACACGGCCAAGGCGTTCGGTGATGCACTGCCGCTGACCGGCGTGATCCTGACCAAGGTCGACGGTGACGCCCGTGGCGGTGCCGCGCTGTCGGTACGGGCCATCACTGGCAAGCCGATCAAGTTCATCGGCATGGGCGAGAAGAGCGAAGCGCTCGAGCCGTTCCACCCCGAGCGTATCGCTTCGCGCATCCTCGGCATGGGCGACGTGCTCAGCCTGATCGAGCAGGCCGAGCAGACCCTCGACAAGGACAAGGCCGACAAACTGGCCAAGAAGCTGAAGAAGGGCAAGGGCTTCGACCTCGAAGACTTCCGTGACCAGCTGCAACAAATGAAGAACATGGGCGGCCTTGGCGGCCTCATGGACAAACTGCCGAACATCGGTGGCGTGAACCTGGCGCAGATGGGCAATGCCCAGGGCGCGGCTGAAAAGCAGTTCAAGCAGATGGAAGCCATCATCAACTCCATGACCCCGGCCGAGCGCCGCGACCCTGAGCTGATCAGCGGTTCGCGCAAGCGCCGCATCGCCATGGGTTCCGGCACCCAGGTGCAGGACATCGGTCGCTTGATCAAGCAACACAAGCAGATGCAGAAGATGATGAAGAAATTCTCCGCCAAGGGCGGGATGGCCAAGATGATGCGCGGCATGGGCGGTATGTTGCCCGGCGGCGGCATGCCGAAAATGTAAAGAATCTGCGCCGGCTGTCATGCCGGCGTTGCCCCGCACGGATGCGGGGATCTCCAGCAAACCCGTGCTATGCGGGAGCTGACCTGCCGTTTTTCATGACGGCTCTATGGCAAATCTTGATCGCATGGCGCATGGCGCCGGAAAAAGACATTTGCAAAAGTCCGGATATTCCTTAGAATATGCGGCCTTTCGGGCACCTATGCCCGCTGTGCATTTAGATTTGCAGCACCGACTACAGGAACGATGTTCACATGCTAACAATCCGTCTTGCCCTTGGCGGCTCCAAAAAGCGCCCGTTTTACCACCTGACCGTAACCGACAGCCGCAACCCGCGTGACGGTTCCCACAAGGAGCAGGTTGGTTTCTTCAACCCTGTTGCCCGTGGTCAGGAAGTTCGTCTGTCCGTGAACCAAGAGCGCGTAGCCTACTGGCTGAGCGTTGGTGCACAACCTTCTGAGCGCGTTGCTCAGTTGTTGAAGGAATCGGCTAAGGCTGCGGCCTGAGCAATATGAACGCGACGCCAAAAGATGCTGATGATTTGATCGTTGTCGGCAAGATCTATTCTGTACATGGCGTTCGCGGCGAAGTGAAGGTGTATTCCTTTACTGATCCGATCAAGAACCTGTTGGACTACAAAACCTGGACGCTCAAGCGCGAAGGTAGCGTGAAACAGGTGGAGCTGGTCAGCGGACGCGGGAACGACAAGTTCCTGGTCGCAAAGCTCAAGGGTCTCGATGATCGTGAGGAAGCTCGTCTTCTGGCCGGTTATGAGATCTGCGTGCCGCGCAACCTGTTCCCTGAACTGACCGACGGCGAGTACTACTGGTACCAGCTGGTGGGTCTGAAGGTCATCGACCACCTCGGGCAATTGCTCGGGAAAATCGATCACCTGCTCGAGACCGGTTCGAACGATGTCATGGTGGTCAAGCCTTGCGTCGGCAGCCTGGATGATCGCGAACGCCTGTTGCCCTATACCGAGCAATGCGTGTTGGCCGTCGACCTTGCCGCAGGCGAGATGAAGGTGGAATGGGATGCGGATTTCTAAACGTGGCTAATTTGCGCGTTGAAGTCATCACATTGTTTCCCGAGATGTTTTCCGCCATCAGCGAGTACGGCATAACCAGCCGCGCGGTGAAACAGGAGCTGTTGCAGCTCACCTGTTGGAATCCGCGGGACTACACCACGGATCGGCATCACACTGTGGACGATCGCCCGTTTGGCGGTGGTCCGGGCATGGTGATGAAGATCAAGCCCCTGGAAGATGCGCTGGTTCAGGCCAGGACGGCAGCCGGGGAGGGTGCGAAGGTGATCTACCTGTCGCCCCAAGGCCGCCAGCTGACTCAGTCGGCGGTACGCGAGCTGGCGAATTCGGATGCATTGATCCTGATTGCCGGCCGTTATGAAGGCATTGACGAGCGTTTCATTGAAGCTCATGTCGATGAAGAGTGGTCGATTGGCGACTATGTACTGTCTGGCGGCGAGCTGCCGGCGATGGTCCTGATCGATGCGGTTACACGACTGCTGCCTGGAGCTTTAGGGCATGCGGATTCCGCTGAGGAAGATTCCTTTACGGATGGTCTGCTGGATTGCCCGCACTACACCCGACCGGAGGTGTATGCGGATCAGCGTGTTCCCGACGTGTTGCTAAGTGGCAACCACGCGCACATCCGGCGTTGGCGTTTGCAGCAGTCCCTTGGTCGGACCTACGAACGACGCGCCGATCTTCTGGAAAGCCGCTCGCTTTCTGGAGAAGAGAAGAAGCTGCTCGAGGAATACATCCGCGAGCGGGACGATAGTTAACAACGTATCGATGGTGAGTCCGACGACTCGCCTTAGGAGCACAGCATGACTAACAAAATCATCCTTGCACTCGAAGCAGAGCAGATGACCAAAGAAATCCCTACCTTTGCCCCAGGCGACACCATTGTCGTCCAGGTGAAAGTGAAGGAAGGCGACCGTTCCCGTCTGCAAGCGTTCGAAGGCGTCGTTATCGCCAAGCGTAACCGTGGCGTGAACAGTGCGTTCACCGTTCGTAAAATCTCCAACGGTGTTGGCGTAGAGCGTACTTTCCAGACCTACAGCCCGCAAATCGACAGCATGGCTGTCAAGCGTCGCGGTGACGTACGTAAAGCCAAGCTGTACTACCTGCGTGACCTGTCGGGTAAAGCAGCTCGCATCAAGGAAAAACTGGCTTAAGTCCAGCTTCCGATGCAAAAAAAGCAGCCTGCGGGCTGCTTTTTTGTTGCCTGCGATTTGCGCTTTGAGCACCCTGCATAGCTTCATTTTCCATTTCGATGCCGTGTGTGCCCGCATCCTTCAAGAGTTCTTATGCCAGCCATCGATCATCCGCTGATAGACCAGTTTCTCGACGCCCTGTGGCTGGAGAAGGGCCTGTCCGATAACACCCGCGATGCCTACCGCAGCGACCTGGCGTTGTTCAACGGCTGGTTGCAGGAAAATCACCTGGAACTGGTCAATGCCGGTCGCGAGTTGATCCTCGATCACTTGGCGTGGCGCCTGGAGCAGAACTACAAACCCCGCTCGACCGCGCGGTTTCTCTCCGGTCTGCGTGGGTTTTATCGCTATTTGCTGCGGGAAAAGCTGATCGCGGTAGACCCGACCTTGCGTGTGGAAATGCCGCAACTGGGGCGTCCGCTGCCCAAGTCCCTGTCGGAGGCCGATGTCGAAGCGCTGCTGGCGGCACCTGATCTCAGCGAGGCCATCGGTCAGCGCGACCGGGCCATGTTGGAAGTCCTGTATGCCTGTGGCTTGCGCGTCACCGAGTTGATCAGCTTGACGCTGGAGCAGGTCAACCTGCGCCAGGGCGTGCTGCGAGTGATGGGCAAGGGCAGCAAGGAGCGCCTGGTGCCGATGGGCGAGGAAGCGATTGTCTGGGTCGAGCGTTACATGCGCGATGCCCGTCATGAATTGCTGGGCGGGCGTCCCAGCGATGTGCTGTTCCCCAGCCTGCGTGGCGAGCAGATGACTCGCCAGACGTTCTGGCACCGCATCAAGCACCAGGCCAAGGTGGCCGGGATCGGCAAGTCCCTCTCGCCCCACACCTTGCGCCATGCCTTCGCCACGCACCTGCTCAATCACGGTGCCGACTTGCGGGTGGTGCAGATGCTGCTCGGCCATAGCGACTTGTCCACCACCCAGATCTACACCCATGTGGCCCGGGCGCGGTTGCAGGACTTGCATGCCAAGCATCATCCACGGGGCTGAATGAAATCCCTGTGGGAGCAAGGCTTGCCCGCGATGGCCGCGCCGCGGTGTAACAACTGAACCGCGTTATCGTTCATCGCGGGCAAGCCTTGCTCCCACAAGCCCTCTCCCACAGAAAGCCTCCACCCATGTCGTGCGTCAGCGGCATTCGGCCACGCCAGCCTTATGTGGTAGGCTTTGCCGGTTTGCACAGTGGGCGGTTGGAACCCGAATCTGCGGGTCGGCGTTTCCCGTCTCATTTGTTCGCCTCAGGAGTCCCCATGCGTTTGATCCAGATGTTCACCGCCGCCGCCATTGCGTTGGCCAGTACCTTTGCCATCGCCGATGACGCGGCCGACAAGGCTATCCGCAAGAGCCTGGAAAACCTTCAGCTTGAAGTGCCGATCGAAGCCATCTCGGCCAGCCCCATGGCCGGCCTGTATGAAGTCAAGCTCAAGGGCAGCCGCGTGCTGTACGCCAGCGCCGACGGCCAGTACATCGTCCAGGGCAACCTGTTCGAGCTCAAGGACGGCAAGCCGGTCAACCTCACGGAGATGACCGAGCGCCAGGGCATTTCCAAGTTGATCAACGGCATTCCGGTCGCTGAAACGGTGGTTTATCCGGCGATCGGCGAAACCAAGTCCCACATCACCGTGTTCACCGACACTACCTGCCCGTATTGCCACAAGCTGCACGCCGAAGTGCCGGAACTGAACAAGCGCGGCATCGAAGTGCGCTATGTGGCGTTCCCGCGCCAGGGCCTGGGTTCGCCGGGCGATGAGCAGTTGCAGGCGGTCTGGTGCTCCAAGGACAAGAAAGCGGCCATGGACAAGATGGTCGACGGCAAGGAAATCAAGGCCGCCAAGTGCGATAACCCGGTTTCCAAGCAGTTTGCGCTCGGACAGTCAATAGGTGTGAACGGTACGCCGGCGATTGTTTTGGCCGATGGTCAGGTAATTCCGGGCTACCAGCCGGCGCCACAAGTGGCCAAACTGGCCCTGGGCGCGAAATGATCATGTGCGGTGCGCTTTTGAAGATCACGGCTCGACGAACACATTCGTCGGGCCGTTAAACACAGAGTCGCGTAGCTTCGCGGCTGTATTTCACGGCCGACCTTGCGTCGGCCGTTTCATGGGGAGTCAAGAGTGAATCCGGTCAAAGTAGGCATCTGTGGGTTAGGTACCGTCGGTGGCGGCACCTTCAACGTACTTCAGCGCAACGCCGAGGAAATTTCTCGTCGTGCCGGGCGTGGGATCGAAGTGGCACAAATTGCCATGCGCACGCCAAAGCCTCAGTTCCAGACGACCGGTATTGCGATTACCAACGATGTCTTCGAAGTGGCCACGAACCCTGAGATCGACATCGTCATAGAGCTGGTGGGCGGCTATACCGTTGCCCGCGAGTTGGTACTCAAGGCCATCGAGAATGGCAAGCATGTGGTCACCGCGAACAAGGCGCTTATCGCTGTTCACGGTAATGAGATTTTCGCCAAGGCCCGCGAGAAGGGCGTGATCGTGGCATTCGAAGCCGCCGTGGCCGGTGGTATCCCGGTGATCAAGGCGATCCGCGAAGGCCTGTCGGCCAACCGCATCAACTGGGTCGCGGGGATCATCAACGGCACCGGCAACTTCATCCTCACCGAGATGCGCGAGAAGGGTCGCACCTTCGAAGACGTGCTGGCCGAAGCCCAGGCCCTGGGCTACGCCGAGGCCGATCCGACGTTCGACGTGGAAGGCATCGACGCAGCGCACAAGCTGACGATCCTGGCGTCCATTGCGTTTGGCATTCCGTTGCAGTTCGACAAGGCCTACACCGAAGGCATCACCCAGCTGACCACCGCTGACGTGAACTACGCCGAAGCCTTGGGCTACCGCATCAAGCACCTGGGCGTGGCGCGCAGCACCGCCAGCGGCATCGAGCTGCGCGTGCACCCGACGCTGATCCCGGCCGACCGCCTGATCGCCAACGTCAACGGCGTGATGAACGCGGTGATGGTCAACGGCGATGCCTCGGGCTCGACGTTGTTCTACGGCGCCGGCGCGGGCATGGAACCGACGGCCTCTTCGGTCATTGCCGACCTGGTGGACGTGGTTCGCGCCATGACCTCGGACCCGGAAAACCGTGTACCGCACCTGGCCTTCCAGCCGGATTCGCTGTCGGCGCACCCGATTCTCCCGATCGAGGCGTGCGAAAGCTCCTACTACCTGCGTATCCAGGCCAAGGACCATCCAGGCGTGCTGGCCCAAGTGGCAAGTATCCTTTCGGAACGCGGCATCAACATCGAGTCGATCATGCAGAAGGAAGTCGAGGAACACGACGGCCTGGTGCCGATGATCCTGCTGACCCACCGGGTGGTCGAGCAGAGCATCAACGACGCGATTGCGGCGCTGGAAGCGCTCCAGGGTGTCGTTGGGCCGGTGGTCCGTATCCGTGTCGAACATTTGAATTAATTTAGCGGCAAGTTATAAGCTGCAAGCCGCAAGTAGAAGCTGAGCCGCTTTGACTTGTCGCTTGCCGCTTGACCTTGAAGCTCAAACCGAAGGTTTGCCAAAAAATGCGCTATATCAGCACCCGCGGCCAGGCACCGGCCCTGAATTTCGAAGATGTCCTCCTGGCCGGCCTGGCCACGGATGGCGGTCTCTATGTGCCGGAAAACCTGCCGCGCTTCACCCAGGAGGAAATCGCTTCCTGGGCCGGCCTGCCGTATCACGAGCTGGCGTTCCGGGTCATGCGCCCGTTCGTCACCGGCAGCATCCCGGACGCCGATTTCAAAAAGATCCTGGAAGAGACCTATGGCGTCTTTTCCCACAATGCCATCGCACCGCTGCGCCAGCTCAACGGTAACGAATGGGTCATGGAACTGTTCCACGGCCCGACCCTGGCGTTCAAGGACTTCGCCCTGCAACTGCTCGGTCGCCTGCTGGACTACGTGCTGCAAAAGCGTGGCGAGCGCGTGGTGATCGTCGGTGCCACCTCTGGCGACACCGGTTCGGCGGCCATCGAAGGCTGCAAGCATTGCGAAAACGTCGACATTTTCATCCTGCATCCGCACAACCGCGTCTCGGAAGTGCAGCGTCGCCAGATGACGACGATTTTCGGCGACAACATCCACAACATCGCCATCGAAGGCAACTTCGATGACTGCCAGGAAATGGTCAAGGCCAGCTTCGCCGACCAGAGCTTCCTCAAGGGCACGCGGCTGGTGGCGGTGAACTCGATCAACTGGGCGCGGATCATGGCCCAGATCGTCTATTACTTCCACGCGGCCCTGCAATTGGGCGGTCCGGCCCGTTCCGTATCGTTCTCGGTGCCGACCGGCAACTTCGGCGATATCTTCGCCGGTTACCTGGCGCGCAACATGGGGCTGCCGATCAACCAATTGATCGTCGCCACCAACCGCAACGACATCCTGCACCGCTTCATGAGCGGCAACCAGTACGTCAAGGAAACCCTGCACGCCACGCTGTCGCCTTCGATGGACATCATGGTGTCGTCGAACTTCGAGCGCCTGCTGTTCGACCTGCACGGTCGCAACGGTGCGGCGATTGCCGGGCTGATGGACAGCTTCCGCCAGGGCGGCGGTTTCAGCGTCGAGCCTGAGCGCTGGACCGAAGCCCGCAAGTTGTTCGACTCCCTGGCCGTGGACGATGAGCAAACCTGCGAAACCATCGCCGAGGTGTTCGCACAGAGCGGCGAACTGCTCGACCCGCACACGGCCATCGGCGTCAGGGCGGCCCGTGAATGCCGTCGCAGCCTGGACCTCCCGATGGTGATCCTGGGCACCGCTCACCCGGTCAAGTTCCCGGAAGCGGTGGAGAAAGCCGGTGTAGGAAAAGCGCTCGAACTGCCTGCGCATCTTTCTGATTTGTTTGAGCGAGATGAGCGTTGCACCGTGTTGCCCAACGACTTGAAAGCCGTGCAGGCCTTTGTCAGCCAGCATGGCAATCGCGGCAAGCCTCTCTGACCGGGTAAACCTGTCACATTTTGAAGCCCGTCTCCTGACGGGCTTTCTTGTTTCTGCATGCCAAACTGGCCGGGTTTTCGCCCTTGGAGGGATGGGCGAGTCATCTCGAAGGAAATGCAGATGTCGTTTTTTATCAAAGGCAAACCGGCCCTGGGCTGGGTAATGGGCCTGGCCCTGATGTACTGGACGCAGGGAGGCAACGCGGCGCCGCTGGCGGCTTTCGAAACGCCACCGCCCAACCCTGGCGAACGGCTGGTGCTGGACGCGCAGGAGTTGAAGTGGATCAAGGAGAACCCCCGGGTCATCGTGGCCACGATGCAGTTTCCGTTGTACCTGTTCAAGAACGAACAGGGGCAGTGGAATGGGCTGAACCACGACGTTCTCCAGCGCATCGCGCACATGACCGGTCTTGAGTTCGTGCATCGTGAATCGTTCTCCCCCGGCGAGTTGCTGACAATGCTGGAGAATGGCGAGGCCGACATGACGACCCTGCTGGCGATGAATGAAGAACGTCGGGACTTCCTGAGTTTCAGCCACGCATTCGGGGGTTCCGGTTGGGTATTCGTCGGCCGTGACGGGGAATCGTCCCTCCATTCGCTGGAGCAGCTCGAAGGGAAGGTCCTGGCACTGCCGGCACGGCATGCATTGGAGGCGGAAATCAGGCGCGATTACCCGGCGATCAAATTGCGTACGACCAAGACCTTTGGCGAGGCGCGGGCGTTGGTGGAGAGCCGGGAAGCCTATGCCACCATCGAAAATGAAACCGGGGTGCATCTCTATCCCGCCGGGCAGTTGCAGGTCGGCAGCGGCCTTGAGGGCAAGTGGGAACCGGACTACCTGGCAGTGCGCCAGGACCTGACCGTGCTGTTGAGTATCTTGAATAAAGCGCTGGAAGCCTTCCCCGCCGAGGACATGCGTGCACTGCGTTCGAAATGGATGGCCGGTGCTACGCCCGTCCAGGCGCCATCGATCTGGGAGCGGATGTCCCGCTGGGGTTACTGGTGTGTGACCGTGGTCGTAGTGTTTGGCCTCTTGTCCCTGCTGTGGAACCGCCGCCTGCAGATACAGATCGACCAACGCCTCAAGGCCGAAGCGGTCCTCAAGGACCAGTTGATGCTCCAGCGGGCCTTGATGGATGCCATTCCCGACCCGATTTTCATCTGTGATCTGGAAGGGCGCCTGATCATGTGCAACAAAAGCTATGAAGATCAGTTTGCGACCCGCTTCGAAAAACTGCGGGGCACGCGGCTTACCGACTCGGCATCATTCCCGCCGGCCACCGCCGAGCTGCTGCACGGGGAAGTGATGGAGCAATTGCGCACCGGCCAATCTCGATTCGTCGACCGGCAATTGATGTTCAGCGGCGGATTGCGGGAAATCTATCATTGGTCGGTGCCGTTCTATGGGGCTGATGGGCAGCTGCGCGGCATTCTGGGCGGCTGGACCGATGTCGGGCGGCGGTGGCGTCGTTGCGACAGGGGCCTGGCTGAGCCGGCCGTCACCTCGTAACGGCTCTCGCAGAGCGCTGTTGTTTGCCTGTCATATTGGACGCGCATGCTCGGTTGAACAGGTTGAAGGCATGCCGGTTCGGTGCGCTGACGAACTTTCTGCTGCGGCCCACGGTCATTTACTGTGCACATGCAGTTGTTTCGGACTATTGAAGGGTGAGCGAATGGAAAGTATCAGCCTATTGCTGAATGAAGCCTTGAGCCCGTATCAGGTCTCGCTGACTCCCTCCGGCGCCAAGGGCGAATGCCGGGTGACGCTGAAGAATGCCAGCGGGGTCATCATGGTCGAGCGAGTGTTCAATCAGGCCCAATTGACCGACAAGCGTCAGTTGACGGACGTAGTCGATGGCCTGCATCGCGATGTGCTGATTGCCGAGGGGCGCCTGGAGCCCTGTGTGATTGCGGCGCTGCGCAATCTGGCGCGCGACAAGGTCATGGTCGCGGCGAATTGACTGGGCTTTTGTGGGAACCTTCCTACGCCTTGACCAGTCAGACCCTTTACCAGCAAGAGCGAGCATTGTGCTCCGGTGCTTGTCGCTTGTTGTACGTACCTTGAATGGTCACGTTTAACCCCGAGTCGTCTCCCCACTTCTCGGGGTTTCTTTTTGCCCGGCGTTTATGTTTTTTGGTGTGTTCTGTCGGGCGCAGGACGCTTTTGTGGGAGCGAGCTTGCTCGCGATAGCGGAGTGTCAGTCGATATCGATGCGGCTGATCTGACGCTATCGCGAGCAAGCTCGCTCCCACGGTTTGATCTCCAGTGACTGCCTCCCTGCGGTGCCTCAAATGGCGCCGTCGCTGCGCAGTTTGGCGATCTGCTGTGGGTCGTAGCCCAGCTCACCGAGCACTTGTGCGTTGTGTTCACCCAGTGCCGGCCCGACCCATTCGCAGGTGCCCGGGGTGTCGGAGAGCTTCGGTACGATCCCCGGCAGCTTGAACGCCTTGCCGTCCGGCAGCTTGGCCTGCAGGAACATCTCACGGGCGAGGAACTGCGGGTCGCTGAACATATCCTCGGCGCTGAAGATCCGACTGGCCGGCACCCCGGCCTGGTTCAGTTGGTCGATAACGCTATCGAGCGGCAGCGCGTTGACCCAGCGATCGATGACCCCGTACAGCTCGTCACGCCGGCTGTCACGGCCATCATTGCTGGCCAGTTGCGGGTCATTGGCCAGGTCGTCACGGCCGATGATCTGCATGAAACGCTTGAAGATCGCATCGCCGTTGGCGCCAATCTGCACGTGCTTGCCATCGGCGCTGGTGTGGATGGACGAGGGGGTGATGCCGGGCATGATATTGCCGGTGCGCTCGCGGATGAAACCGAACACGTCGAACTCCGGCACCATGCTTTCCATCATGGCGAAAATCGCCTCGTACAAGGCCACGTCCACCACTTGTCCGGTGCCGCCGTTGATCTCCCGGTGACGCAGGGCCATCAATGCGCCAATCACCCCCCAGAGGGCGGCGATGGAGTCGCCGATGGAAATCCCGGTGCGCACCGGCGGGCGGTCTTCGAACCCTGTGATGTAGCGCAGGCCGCCCATGGATTCGCCCACCGCGCCAAACCCCGGTTGGTCTTTCATCGGCCCGGTCTGGCCGAAGCCCGAAAGCCGCACCATCACCAGTTTCGGGTTCAGTGCATGCAGCACCTCCCAGCCCAGGCCGAGCTTTTCCAGCACGCCGGGGCGAAAGTTCTCGATCAGGATGTCGGCCTCGCCGAGCAGTTTTTTCAGGATCGCCAGGCCTTCGGGGTGCTTGAGGTTCAAGGTCAGGGACTTCTTGTTGCGTGCCTGGACGAACCACCACAACGAGGTGCCTTCGTACAGCTTGCGCCACTTGCGCAGCGGATCACCGCCGTCGGGCGATTCGACCTTGATGACTTCGGCACCGAATTCGCCGCAGATGCGCGAGGCGAAGGGCCCGGCGATCAAGGTACCCAGTTCGATGACTTTGACGCCGGCAAGGGGTTTGGCAGTAAGCGACATGACGGATCCTGTAGGACAAAGGCAGAACGAATAGAGCGTTTTATCATAGGCCAGGGCCGGTCGCCGCAGGTTGATGGTCGGCAATTCGTGGATTGCCTGCGTCATCGGTTAGACTTGCCGCCTTTCCTCGTATCAAGAAGCCCGTTCATGGCCCAGCCGTCCACGACCTACAAGTTTGAACTGAACCTCACCGACCTCGACCGCAATGTGTACGAGAATGTGAAGCAGACCATCGCCCGCCACCCTTCGGAAACCGAAGAGCGCATGACCGTGCGCCTGCTGGCCTACGCGTTCTGGTACAACGAGCTGCTGGCATTTGGTCGTGGTCTGTCAGACGTCGATGAACCTGCGCTGTGGGAAAAAAGCCTGGATGACCGTGTGCTGCACTGGATCGAAGTCGGCCAGCCGGATGCCGATCGCCTGACCTGGTGCTCGCGCCGGACCGAGCGCACCAGCCTGCTGGCCTATGGCAGCCTGCGGGTGTGGGAAGGCAAGGTGATCCCGGCGGTCAAGAACCTGAAGAACGTCAACATCGCCGCCGTGCCCCAGGACGTGCTCGAAACCCTGGCCCAGGACATGCCCCGGGTGATCAAGTGGGATGTGATGATCAGCGAGGGCACGATTTTCGTGACCGACGACCGTGGCCAGCATGAAGTCCAGCTGCAATGGTTGCTGGGCGAGCGTGGTTGAGCCGCCCCGGCATCAAGTGAACTCATTGTGGGAGCGAGCTTGCTCGCGAATACGGTAGATCAGTTTGCATTTATGTTGAATGTGCCGCCGCTTTCGCGAGCAAGCTCGCTCCCACACAAGCTCCCTGCCAGAATTTTCACGATTATCCAGAGAAATGTCGTCACCCCATGCGCATAGAACCCCGCCAACTGCCCGACACCCTGCCATTTCTCGGTGACCTGCCGCCCCTGTTGACGCGCCTGTACGCGGCACGCGGCGTACAGTCCGAGGCTGAACTGGACAAGAGCCTGGCGCGCCTGATTCCCTTTCAGCAGCTCAAGGGGATCGACGCCGCGGTGGATCTGTTGGTGACGGCATTGGAGCAGCGCCAGCGCATCCTGATCGTGGGTGACTTCGATGCCGATGGCGCGACCGCCAGCACCGTGGGGATGCTCGGGTTGCGCCTGCTCGGTGCAGCCCATGTCGATTACCTGGTGCCCAATCGCTTCGAATATGGCTACGGGCTGACCCCGGAAATCGTCGAAGTCGCCCTGGCCCGCGAACCGCAGTTGCTGATCACCGTGGATAATGGCATCTCCAGCGTGGAAGGCGTGGCGGCGGCGAAAGCGGCGGGGCTCCAGGTGCTGGTCACCGACCACCACCTGCCTGGCCTCGAATTGCCGGCGGCTGATGCCATCGTCAATCCGAATCAGCCGGGTTGCGAATTCCCGAGCAAGGCCCTGGCCGGTGTCGGGGTGATTTTTTATGTGCTGATGGCCCTGCGGGCGCGTCTGCGCAGCCTGGGGTGGTATGCCAGCACCCCTCAGCCGAACATCGGCGAATTGCTCGACCTGGTGGCCCTGGGCAGCGTGGCCGACGTGGTGCCCCTGGACGCGAATAACCGGATCCTGGTGCACCAGGGCCTGGAACGGATTCGCGCCGGACGCGCCCGGCCCGGTATCAAGGCGATCCTGGAAGTGGCCAAGCGCGACGCTTCACGGATTACCTCCACCGACCTCGGATTTATCCTCGGGCCGCGTCTGAATGCGGCAGGGCGCCTGGACGATATGAGCCTGGGCATCGAATGCCTGCTCACCGACGACCCGGCCCTGGCGCGGGAGATGGCGGCGCAACTGGACGGCATGAACCAGGACCGCAAGTCCATCGAGCAGGGCATGCAGCGTGAAGCCCTGGCTCAGCTCAAGGACCTGCCGGTGGAGTCGATGCCATTCGGTTTGTGCCTGTTCGACCCGCAGTGGCACCAAGGGGTCATCGGCATTCTCGCCTCGCGGATGAAAGAGCGCTATTTCCGCCCGACCATCGCCTTTGCCGATGCCGGGGACGGTTTGCTCAAGGGCTCGGGGCGCTCGGTACCGGGCTTTCACATTCGCGATGCGCTGAGCGTGGTGGCGGCGCAGCATCCGACCCTGATCAGCAAGTACGGCGGTCACGCCATGGCGGCGGGATTGACGTTGCCGGAAGCGAATTTTCCGTTGTTCGCCGAAGCGTTCGACGCGGAAGTGCGCCGGCAGTTGCGCGAAGAAGACCTGACCGGCCGGTTGTTGTCGGATGGCACCCTGGCGGTGGAGGAGTTCCACCTCGAACTGGCCCGGGCATTGCGCCATGCCGGTCCCTGGGGCCAGCATTTCCCGGAACCGATGTTCCATGGCGTGTTCCAGTTGGTCGAACAACGCGTGGTGGGCGAACGGCACCTGAAGGTCATTCTCAAGAGCGAGTGCGGCTCGGTGAGGCTCGACGGCATCGCCTTCGGCATCGACCGCGAGATCTGGCCAAACCCTACCGTGCGCTGGGTGGAACTGGCCTACAAGCTCGACCTCAACGAGTTCCGCGGCCAGGAAACGGTGCAGTTGATGATTGCCCATATCGAACCGCGGTAGGCACAAATGCTATCGATCAAGTGATGATGTGTGGCGAGGGGATTTATCCCCGCTGGGCTGCGCAGCAGCCCCCAAAATATCCCAGCCCCGAATTTCTTCAGCCAAACGGCATTGGCCGGGTTCACGGCTGCTTCGCAGCCGAACGGGGATAAATCCCCTCGCCACAAAGTCATAGGCCCGATCGAGAGTAATCTGGTCACACCGTCGGTTTTTAAGTTCTGAACCCTCCCGCCTCCCGGGTTGTCGACTAGGCTCTAAGCACTGCTTGATAGCCCTTGTGACGTCTTGTCGATTTTTTTGCCCGCGGGGGCGGGTGTTGCACCTTCTTGTCACTCGTCGACTTTTCAAACAGAACCCTGGAGCCTGCCCACTGATTCGAGAGGTGCCCCATGAGTCTGCTGCTGGAACCCTATACCCTTCGCCAATTGACCCTGCCCAATCGCATCGCGGTATCGCCGATGTGCCAGTATTCGAGCACCGATGGCCTGGCCAACGATTGGCACCTGGTGCACTTGGGCAGCCGCGCCGTGGGCGGTGCCGGCCTGGTGTTCACCGAAGCCACCGCCGTGACCGCCGACGGTCGTATCACTGCCCAGGATCTGGGGCTGTGGAACGATGAACAGATCGAACCCTTGCAACGCATCACCCGGTTCATCACCGCCCAAGGCGCCGTGCCGGGCATACAGCTGGCCCATGCCGGGCGCAAGGCCAGCACCTGGCGACCTTGGCTGGGCAAGCATGGCAGCGTCAAACCGGCGGATGGCGGCTGGGTGCCGGTCGGTCCGTCGCCGATTGCCTTCGACCCGCAACACACCCAGCCGGTGCAGTTGGACGAAGGGCAGATCGCCGGAGTCATCCAGGCCTTCGTGGATTCGGCCAAGCGCGCCCTCACGGCCGGTTTCAAGGTGGTCGAGGTCCACGCGGCCCATGGTTATCTGCTGCATCAGTTCCTCTCGCCCTTGAGCAATCAGCGGCGCGATCAATACGGCGGCTCGTTCGAGAACCGCATCCGCCTGGTGCTGCAAGTCACCGAAGCGATCCGGGCCGTATGGCCGCAAGAGCTGCCGGTGTTCGTTCGCGTCTCCGCCACCGATTGGGTCGAGGACGGTTGGAACCCGGATGAAACCGTGGAGCTGGCGCGGCGCTTCAGGGCGCTGGGGGTGGACCTGATCGATGTGTCATCGGGCGGCACGGCCGCCAATGCGGAAATCCCCACCGGCCCGGGTTACCAGACACGCTTCGCCGAGCGGGTGCGCAAGGAGTCGGAAATCGCCACCGGCACCGTCGGCATGATCACCGAACCGGCCCAGGCCGAACACATCCTGTGCACCTGCCAGGCCGACATCATTTTCCTGGCCCGCGAATTGTTGCGCGATCCGTACTGGGCCCTGCATGCCGATGATGACCTGGGCGGCCGCAAGGCCACGTGGCCGGCGCAGTACCAGCGGGCCACGCATCGGGACCAGCCGATTCATGAGTCGGATTTGCGCGATTGAGTGCCCGATAAAACAAAAAGCCCCGGTCGTCATTGGCCGGGGCTTTTTCATCTCTAAAATCGCTGGTGCTTGTGCTGCCGCCTTCGCGAGCAAACTCGCTCCCACAGGGTAGAACATCAATCTACTGTGGGAGCGAGCTTGCTCGCGATAGGGCCAGTCCAGGCACCCGATCCCTGTCAGGGATACTTGCGCTTATCCGGTGCCGGCGGGAAGTACTGGTACAACCAGGTCTCGCTCAAGGTGCGGTCCTTGGTGCGAATGAACAGGCGCATCTGCACCGGGTCCACCCGGTCGTCGGTCGGGTACCAGTCGAAGGTAATGCGGTAGCCCTTGATCGCATCCAGCACCAACACATTGAAGTCCTTCACTTCGCCGTGGGAGCAGGTCACCACCGGTTCGATGCCGGTGCCCGGCGGCAGTTGATCGAGGCCGCCGCCGCTGAAGTCCACGGCGAAACGACGTGCCCAGACGGTCGGGTAATGCTCGCCCGGTGCCCAGCCTTCGATGAAACCGCCCATGCCTGAACGGGTGGCGTCGACGTGGGCCAGGTCGGTGCTGACCGGCGGCAACGCGCTCCAGTAGAGCTTGTAGCCATAGTTCAGCGAATCACCGGCGGCCACCGGTTTTTTCGGCGTCCAGAACGCGACGATGTTGTCCAGGGTCTCTCCGGTGGTAGGAATTTCCAGCAAGTCCACCGAGCCTTCGCCCCACGCCGTTGTCGGTTCGACCCACAGGCTTGGGCGCTTGCTGTACCAGTCCACGGTGTCCTGGTAGCTGGCAAAGTCGTGGTCGGTCTGCACCAGGCCGAAACCTTTCGGATTGTTGTCGGCGAAGGCATTGAATTGCAGGGTGGCAGGGTTGTTCAACGGACGGCAGACCCACTCACCATTGCCGCGCCACATGGCCAGCCGGTCGGAGTCGTGGATTTGCGGGTGAATGGTGTCGCACATGCGCCGTTCGACGGTGCCGCAGCTGAACATGCTGGTCATGGGGGCGATACCCAGTTGCTCGATGGCGGTACGGGCATTGATGTGCGCGTCGATCTCCATCACCACCCGGGTCGGCTGGCAATCGATGTCGAACCGATAGGCACCGGTGGCGCTGGGGGAGTCGAGCAGGGCGTAGACCACGAAACGGGTGCTGTTCTTGTCCGGGGTTTCGAACCAGAACTTGGTGAAGTCCGGGAATTCCTCCCGCTTCTTGGCATAAGTGTCGATGGCCAAGCCGCGAGCCGACAGCCCGTACTGGCCGCTGGCATCCACGGCGCGGAAATAGCTGGCCCCCAGGAACGAAACGATGTCGTGTCGATCCAGCTCCGGCGCCTTGAAGACACGAAAGCCGGCGAAGCCCAGGTCACCCGTCAGTTGCGAGGTGTTGACCGTGGTTTTCTCATAGTTGAACAGTTCCGGACGGAAGTGCACTTCACGGGCCATACGCGTCTTCGGGTCGACGCTGTACATGCGCACCGGCTGCTTGAAACCCATGCCGACGTGGAAGAACTGTGCATCCAGTTGCCGCCCTTCCAGGTCATTCCATAACGAGTGATTGACGTCGTATTGGATGGCGTTGAACTGCAGTGGCGACATTTGCGCCAGGGTGGGTGGCAGGACTTGCTTGGTGTCGACGTAGCGGCTTTCGGCCAGCCGCCGGGCCTGATCCTTCAAACCGTTGAAATCGAAGGGACGGGCTTCGCCGTCGGCAGTCTGATCGGCGGCCCAGGCGCGAGCGGCCATGAGCCCGGAGGCCGACAGCCCGGTGTAGGCGGCGAAGGCCATGGAGGCCTTGAGCAGATTCCTGCGGTGCATAAATACAACCTTTCTCGAAACAATCCCGCGCCGATCCTGGCAACAAAGACTGATAAAAGAGTTCGGACATGCCTTTGGCCAAACGCGACGAACGTTAGAACAGATACCTGAGAGCTGGATCGGTTCACCGAGGCGCAAAATCATAGGGGAAATACAGGCTTTGAGAGCAAGGAAAGCGTGGCTTGGTCAAATTTTCTTACAGTTATTTCTTTTTTTATAAGGATTGCGGCATTTTTTGACTAATTACTCTAAAACTCCCTTTTCACGCTTTGAATCCTCCCTATTCTTTAGCGTGATAGACGATCTAACCCGGGTTCAGACGGCGCTATCAGGTCAACCTCGACGTAAAGAAGGACAACTCATGACAAAAATACAGGGCATTACCGAAATGCTGGGGATCTTTCCAGGCCTGACCAACCCGCGCAGGACACGCCGGCTCAGCCTTGAAGAATTGAGACTGGTGGAGCGCTATCGGGAGTTGTCGGAAAACGACCGCATCGCCATGCGCTATCTGGTGGATGCGATGAGGAGTGTTTCGCGGTTTTGAAGCGTGGCGCAGGTGAGCGGTCGGGGCAGGCGCGCCGGCCGACATCACTCCACCGACCAGTCCTGGGGACGTTCGGTGCGCTGGTGCAGTATCCGCAGGACTTGCAGTTGTCCCTGCTCGAGCCGGTACGGGGCAACGAACGGGTAGCGTGTCAGCACCAGCTCTCGAATATCGGGAACGACCGAAGGACGGCCCGAGCCGGGAAAGCGTTGCAGTTGGCGCAATGTCTCCAGGATGGCGAGGATGACCTCATCGGCGCCTTCTGCGCCGATAGCGCTTTGGTAATGTCCGTGGATCGAGTCGAGGTCACTCTGTGCTTTGTCGGTCAGTACGATGCTCGGCACGCTTTGCCCACTTAGCCTTCACGGCGTCCAGATCGGTCAGGTTTCCAGCGTCGGCATCGGCCATGCCTTCGCTGATGGCTTGCAGATGCCAGGATTCGGCTTCCACATATCGAACCAGTGCACGCTTGAGGTGATATTGGCGGTCGCGGTCGGTGGCGGCAGCCAGCAAGTCCAGCTGTTGGGCCAGACCTTCTTCCACACGAAAGGACAAAACGGGCGAGGCCATGGCTGATCTCCAAGGTGTATACGTTGTAGACACCCTAGGTGCTGCCAGGATTTCCGTCAACCGGCGGGCGTGCACCGATCGACGAAAACCTTAGCAGGACGAACGCCGGGCAGGCGCGAGCATGTGTTGCCAACGTTGTCTTGTCGTCAATGCTTGAACATCACATGCCGCACCACCGTGTAGTCCTCCAGCCCATACATGGACATGTCCTTGCCATAGCCGGAACGTTTCTGACCGCCATGGGGCATTTCACTGACGAGCATGAAGTGGGTGTTCACCCAGGTGCAACCATATTGCAGGCGTGCCGACAGGCGATGGGCGCGGCCGATGTCGGCGGTCCAGACCGATGAAGCCAGGCCATAATCCGAGTCGTTGGCCCAGGCCAGCACTTGCGCTTCGTCGAGGAACGGGGTGACGGACACCACCGGCCCGAAGACTTCCCGCCGGACGATTTCGTCATCCTGCTGGGCGTCGGCCAGCACCGTCGGTTCGAAGAAGAACCCGTTGCCGTCCACGGCCTTGCCACCGGTGACCAGGCGGATATGCGGCTGGGCGATGGCCCGCTCGACGAAAGCGGCCACGCGGTCGCGGTGCTGGGCGGTGATCAGCGGGCCCATCTCGGTGTCGGACGCGGTTTGCAGGCCGTACTTGATGCTGCCCACCGCGGCGCCGAGTTTCTCGACGAACTGCTCGTAGATGCCTTGCTGGGCATAGATGCGGCAGGCGGCGGTGCAGTCCTGGCCGGCGTTGTAGAAGCCGAAGGTGCGGATGCCCTCCACGGCCGCGTCGATGTCGGCATCGTTGAAGATGATCACCGGGGCTTTGCCGCCCAGTTCCATGTGCATGCGCTTGACGCTGTCGGACGTGCTGGAAATGATGTTCGAGCCGGTGGCGATGGAGCCGGTCAGCGACACCATGCGCACTTTCGGGTGGGTGACCAGCGGGTTGCCGACGGTCTGCCCACGGCCGAAGATCACGTTGAGCACGCCAGCCGGGAAAATCTCCGACGCCAGTTCCGCCAGGCGCAGGGCCGTGAGCGGGGTTTGCTCCGACGGCTTGAGCACCACGGTATTGCCGGCGGCCAGGGCCGGGGCGATTTTCCAGGCGACCATCATCAGCGGGTAGTTCCATGGCGCGATGGAGGCGATGACGCCCACCGGGTCGCGACGGATCATCGACGTGTGCCCCGGCAGGTACTCGCCGCCCGCCGAGCCGCTCATGCAGCGGCTGGCACCGGCAAAGAAGCGGAACACGTCGGCAATCGCCGGGATCTCGTCGTTCAGCGCGGCGCTAAGGGGTTTGCCGCAGTTGTCCGACTCCAGCTTCGCCAGTTCTTCGCCGTGGGCTTCGATGGCGTCGGCCAGCTTGAGCAGCAACAGGGAACGGTCCTTGGGCGCAACCTGCGACCAGCTGTCGAAGGCGCTGTCGGCCGCACGCACGGCGGCATCGACCTGGGCTTCGCTGGCCTCGTTGATTTCCACCAGCACTCGCCCCAGCGAGGGGTTAAACACGGCCTGGCCGGGGCCTTCGCCGTCTACCAGGTGGCCGTTGATCAGCAGTTTGGTTTGCATGTCCAAGTCCTCTTGAATGTTTCCCAAATCCCCTGTGGGAGCGAGCTTGCTCGCGATAGCGGTGGTCATTCACCCTTTGCAGCGACTGACTCGACGCCTTCGCGAGCAAGCTCGCTCCCACAGGATTGCGGTTCCCCAGTGAGCGATCACTGTTGATTATTTCCCGCCGCTACCGGCCACGCTCTCACCTCCACGGGTCAGGTAGTACGCGCCCAATATCGGCAACATCGTGACCATCATCACCAGCATCGCCACTACGTTGGTCACCGGCACGTCGCGCGGGCGGCTGAGCTGGTTGAGCAGCCACAGCGGCAGGGTGCGTTCGTGGCCAGCGGTGAAGGTGGTGACGATGATTTCGTCGAACGACAGGGCGAAGGCCAGCATCCCGCCGGCCAGCAGTGCCGACCCCAGGTTAGGCAGGATGATGTAGCGAAAGGTCTGCCAGCCGTCGGCACCCAGGTCCATCGAGGCCTCGATCAGGCTGTGGGAGGTGCGGCGCAGGCGGGCGATCACATTGTTGTAGACGATCACCACGCAGAAGGTGGCGTGGCCGACGACGATGGTGAACATTCCCGGTTCGATGCCCAGGGTCTTGAAGGTCGCCAGCAGGGCAATGCCGGTGATGATCCCCGGCAAGGCAATCGGCAGGATCAGCATCAGCGAAATGCCCTGTTTACCGAAGAAGTCGCGACGGTACAGCGCCGCCGAAGCCAGGGTGCCGAGCACCATGGCGATCAGCGTGGCGATGGCCGCGACCTGCAACGACAGCTTGATCGCCTCCAGCACATCCGGGCGCGAGAAGGCGACGCTGAACCACTTCAGGGTCAGGCCCTTGGGGGGGAAACTGAAGGCCGCGTCCTCGGTGTTGAAGGCATAGAGGAAGATGATCAGGATCGGGAAATGCAGGAACAGCAGCCCGCCCCACGCTGCGATCCGCAAGCCCCACGAGGCTCGGTCTTGAGAGTCAGAGCGCATCGAAAGCTCCCAGTCGCTTGACGATGGATAGATAGACCGCGATCAGCACGATAGGCACCAGCGTGAACGCCGCGGCCATGGGCATGTTGCCGATGGCGCCTTGCTGGGCGTAGACCATGCTGCCGACGAAGTAACCCGGCGGGCCCACCAACTGGGGCACGATGAAATCCCCCAGGGTCAGCGAGAAGGTGAAGATCGAGCCGGCGGCAATGCCCGGGATCGACAGCGGCAGGATCACCTGCGTGAACGTCTGGCGTGGCCTGGCGCCCAGGTCCGCCGAGGCTTGCAGCAGCGAGGGCGGCAGGCGCTCCAGGGACGCCTGGATCGGCAGGATCATGAACGGCAGCCAGATGTAGACGAACACCAGGAAACGCCCCAGGTGCGAGGTGGACAAGGTGCTGCCACCCACGCCTGGGATCCCCAGCACGAACTGCAACACCGGCCCCAGGCCCAGGTGCTGGACGAACCACTGCGCCACGCCGCCCTTGGCCAGCAGCAGCGTCCAGGCGTAGGCCTTGACGATATAGCTGGCCCACATCGGCAGCATCACCGCGATGTAGAAAAACGCCTTGGTCTTGCCGCGGGTGTAGCGCGCCATGTAGTAGGCGATCGGGAACGCGACGATGGCGCTGGCGATGGACACGGCAATCGCCATGCTCAGGGTGCGCAAAATAATGTCGAAGTTCGAGGGCTGGAACAGCGCCGCGAAGTTCGCCAGGGTCAGGTCCGGCGTGACCGCCATGGTGAAGTCATCGAAGGTGTAGAACCCCTGCCACAGCAAGGTCAGCAGCGAGCCGAGGTAGATCGCGCCGAACCAGAGCAGCGGCGGCACCAGCAACATCGACAGGTACAGGTTGGGCCGTCGGTACAGCAGGTTGGCAAAGCGCCGCAGCGGCGAACCGGGCGCAGGCGCTTGGGTGATGGCCAGGGTGTTCATCTCACACCTCGCCACTGACGGTGTCGTGCAGCGCGACCATCGCCTCACGGGCCCAGCGAACACTGAGGGGTTGGCCGGTCTGGTGCTGGGCTGCGTTGTCGAGCCACTGGGTGTTGGCCTGGCTGAGGTTCAGGGTCTGGCCGTTGGCAAGTTTCAATTCGTAGCGTGTGGCGCTGCCCTGGTACTGGATGTCGTGCAGCAGGCCGTGGACCTCGATCTCATCGCTGGCCAACGGGCCCTCGGCGAAACGCACGTGTTCCGGGCGGATCGAGAACGGCTGTGGATAACCGCTCAGTTCCCGGGCCAGCTCGCCACGAATCACGTTGGAGGTGCCGACGAATTCGGCGACGAAGGTGGTCGCCGGTTTCATGTACAGGTTGCGTGGGGTATCGACCTGTTCGATGCGCCCCTTGTTGAACACCGCCACGCGGTCGGACATCGACAGCGCTTCGGTCTGGTCGTGGGTGACGAAAATGAAGGTGATGCCCAGCTGGCGTTGCAGCTTCTTCAATTCGCCCTGCATCTGTTCGCGCAGCTTCAGGTCCAGGGCGCCCAAGGGTTCATCGAGCAACAACACCCGCGGACGGTTGACCAGCGCCCGGGCCAGGGCCACGCGTTGGCGTTGACCGCCGGAGAGCTGCACCGGCTTGCGTTCGCCATAGCCACCCAAGGCCACCATTTCCAGGGCTTCGTTGGCGCGCTGGATGCGCTCGGCCTTGGCGACGCCTTTGACTTTCAAGCCGTAGGCCACGTTGTCACGTACGTTCATGTGGGGGAAAAGGGCGTAATCCTGGAAAACGGTGTTCACGTCCCGCTGATACGGCGCGAGCCCGGTGGCTTCTTCGCCGTGGATGCGAATCGAGCCGGCACTGGGTTGCTCGAACCCGGCGATCAGCCGCAGGCAGGTGGTCTTGCCCGAGCCGGACGGGCCCAGCATGGAAAAGAACTCGCCGTCCTGGATATCAATGGAGACCCGGTCAACGGCTTTCACATCGCCGAACTGACGGGATACCTGGGTGAACTGGACTGCAAGCGTCATGGTGCGGGGCTCCAAAAACGGGGCTTGTGTTGAACATGGCTGAATCGTCGGGCGAGGGGCTTGGTGGGAGCAAAGCTTGCTCGCGATACGGGCGTCTCGGTTTTCCAAGAAGCCGCGTCCTCTTCATCGCGGGCAAGCCTTGCTCCCACACAGCAAACTACACCGGCTGATTGGGCTTAGCGCCCACCCATGATCGCAATGTAGTCCTGGGTCCAGCGGCTGTACGGCACGAACTTGCCGCCCTCGGCCTGTGGGGTTTTCCAGAAGGCGATCTTGTCGAACTGATCGAAGCCGTTGGTCTTGCAGCCTTCGGCGCCCAGCAGTTCGCTGCCCTTGCACGCTGCCGGCACCGCAGGCAAGGAACCGAACCACGCGGCCACGTCACCCTGGACTTTCGGTTGCAGCGACCAGTCCATCCACTTGTACGCGCAGTTGGGATGCTTGGCCTCGGCGTGGAGCATCGTCGTATCGGCCCAGCCGGTGGCGCCTTCTTTCGGAATGGTCGAGGCGATCGGTTGCTTCTCGTTCATCAGGCCGTTGACCTGATACGGCCAGGCACCGGACGCCACCACGCCTTCGTTCTTGAAGTCGCTCATCTGCACAGTGGTGTCGTGCCAGTAGCGGTGGATCAACGGCTGCTGAGCCCTCAGCAATTCCAGCACGGCCTTGTACTGGGCTTCGTCGAGTTGGTACGGGTCCTTGATGCCCAGTTCAGGCTTGGCGGTCTTGAGGTACAGCGCCGCGTCGGCGATGTAGATCGGGCCATCGTAGGCTTGCACGCGCCCCTTGTTCGGCTTGCCGTCGGGCAGGTCCTGGGCATTGAACAGCACGCTCCAACTGGTGGGCGCCTGCTTGAACACGTCGGTGTTGTACATCAGCACGTTCGGGCCCCATTGGTAGGGGGTGCCGTAGGTCTGCTGGTTGACCACGTACCACGGCGCATCCTTCAGGCGCGGGTCGAGATTCTTCCAGTTGGCGATCAGCGCGGTGTTGATCGGCTGCACGCGCTTGCCGGCAATCAGCCGCAACGAGGCGTCGCCGGAGGCGGTGACCAGGTCATAGCCGCCCTTGGTCATCAGGCTGACCATTTCGTCGGACGTGGCGGCGGTTTTCACATTGACCTTGCAGCCGGTTTCCTTCTCGAAACCGCTGACCCAGTCGTAGGCCTTGTCGCTTTCGCCGCGTTCGATGTAACCCGGCCAGGCAACGATATCCAGTTGACCTTCGCCGGCACCGACGGCCTTGAGCGGTTCGGCGGCCTGGAGGCTGACGCTGGTCAGCAGCGCCGTGGTGAGTGCACTGAGCAATACGGTCTTGTGCGCGTACATGGAAATCCCTCTTGCTTTAATTATGGTCGGGGCAGTGTTCGAACCGGGTGAAGCGCCATGGCTGGCCTGTTATTAGAGTAGTTCTGTTAGCTACAGATGCTGGCCGTGGCGGGCCATGATGTGGCGCACCACGCTGTAGTCCTGGAGCGAATCGCTGGACAGGTCTTTCCCATAACCCGAACGTTTCAGGCCGCCGTGGGGCATTTCGCTGACCAGCATGAAATGGCTGTTGATCCAGGTGCAGCCGTATTGAAGCCGCGCCGCCACCTGCATGGCCTTGTCCAGGTTCTGCGTCCACACCGAGGAGGCCAGGCCGTATTCGGAATCGTTGGCCCAGTCCACCGCCTGGCTGAGTTCGTCGAAACGGGTCACGGTGACGACCGGGCCGAACACCTCGCGCTGGACGATTTCATCGCTTTGCTTGCAGCCGGCCAGCAGCGTGGGTTGGTAATAGAAACCGGCGCCGGAATGCACCGCCGCGCCGGTGATGCGTTCGATGTGCGGCTGGCCGAGGGCGCGCTCGACAAAACTGGCCACGCGGTCGCGCTGGCGGGTGCTGATCAGCGGGCCGATCTCATTGTCGGCGTCGCGCTTGCCGGCAAAGCGCAGGCTGCTGACCGCCGCGCCGAGCTCGGCCACCAGGCGGTCGTGAATCCCGTCCTGGGCGTAGATCCGGCAGGCTGCGGTGCAATCCTGCCCGGCGTTGTAATAGCCGTAGGTGCGCACGCCTTCGACCACGGCCTGGATGTCGGCGTCGTTGCACACGATCACCGGCGCCTTGCCGCCCAGTTCCAGGTGCGTGCGCTTGAGGGTTTTCGCCGCCGCCTGGAGGATCTTCTGCCCGGTGACGATGTCGCCGGTCAGCGAGACCATGCGCACTTTCGGGTGGCTGACCAGATGGCTGCCCACACCTTCGCCGCCCCCGCAAATGATATTGATGACGCCTCGCGGCAGGATCCTGGCCAGTGCCGGGGCCAGGGCCAGGATCGACAGCGGCGTGTGTTCCGAGGGCTTGAACACCAGCGTATTGCCGGCGGCCAGGGCCGGGGCGATTTTCCAGGCGGCCATCATGATCGGGTAATTCCACGGTGCAATGGACGCCACTACGCCGATTGGGTCGCGGCGCACCATGCTGGTGTAGCCGGGCAGGTATTCGCCACTGAGCTGGCCGGTCTGGCAGCGCACGGCGCCAGCGAAGAAACGGAACACGTCCACCGTGGCGCTCAGGTCATCCTGGCGCGCCAGGTGCAGCGGCTTGCCGCAGTTCAGGGATTCGAGGCGGGCCAGCTCATCGGCGTTCTTTTCGATGGCGCTGGCGATGTCCAGCAACAGGTTCGAGCGTTGTTGCGGCGTGGTGCGCGACCAGCCGTCGAAGGCGCGATGGGCGGCGAGGATCGCGGCTTCCACCTGTTCGGTGCTGGCCTCGGCGACGTGAGCCACCACTTCACCGGTGGCCGGGTTGAGGATCGGTTCGACAAGGCCTTCGCCGGCAACGAACTCTCCGTCGATCAGCAACGCGGTGCACAACGGGGTTTGCGTGCCAGCCATGTCCGATTTCTCATTTAAGGGTGATGACTACTGCCAGTTAAAAATAGTCCCTGTGGGAGCTGAGCTTGCTCGCGATAGCGGTCTGTCAGTTGAATCAATTTTGCCTGACCCACCGCTATCGCGAGCGAGCTCAGCTCCCACAGGAAGGGGGGCGTAATCAGATTAGGGCTCAGCCCCGAGGCCGACAAATTCGAAATACTCAAGGCTGCATTCGATTAAATAGATGGCTTGCGCCCGCCATGAGGTTGTTCCCGGGCGACGGCCAGGAACGGGTCGACCGACGCCGGTCGCGCCGTGCCCCGGCGCCAGGCCAGGCCTACGTCGAGGGTCTGGTTGAGGTCGGCGATCGGTCGGGCTTCGATGATGTCGCCTTCCAGCGACCAAGGGCGGTAGGTCATGTCCGGCTGGATCGACACACCCAATCCCGCCGCCACCAGGCTGCGCACCGCTTCGGTCGAGGCGGTGCGCAGGGTGACCCTCGGTTGCAGGCCGGCGCCGCGCCACAGGCGTTGGGCGTTGCGGTCCATTTCATCGACGTTCAGCTGGATCAGTGGTTCGCGGGCCACGTCGGCCAGGTTGATGCTGTCGTGCTCCAGCAGTGGGTGCTGCGCCGGCAACCACAAGCGGTGTGGCGAATGGGTCAGGACTTCGGTCTGCAACGCGTGGCGGTCTTCCAGGTTGGACAGGATCAGCACCCCGACATCGATTTCGCCGCTGACCAGCAAATGCTCGATGTACGGCCGTTCGTCCTCCATCACGCGGATCTCCACGTTGGGGTAGGCACGCTGGAAACGGGTGAGCAGGTCCGCCAGGTAATAGCCGGCGACCAGGCTGGTGACGCCAATGGTGACTTGGCCGGCCACCTGATCGGTGCTTTGTTGCAGGCTGCGCTTGGCGTTGTCGACGGTGGCCAGGATCACATGGGCCTGGCGCAGGAATTGATGGCCCTGGTGGGTCAGGGTCATGCCCTTGGCATGGCGGCTGAACAGGCTGACGCCGATGTCCTGCTCCAGTTGCTGGATCGCCAGGGTCAGGGTGGACTGGGAAATGAACGCCGTTTGCGCAGCAGCGGAGATGGAACCGGTTTCGGCCACGGCGATGAAGTGGCGGATCTGACGCAGGGTCATCATGGGCGTATACCCGGTGGGTGATTTTTATCGATGTGCTGGAGTGTATATCGTTTTTTTAGAAGGGTAGGTGAGTGCGTCTTTGAATGAGCCAGGCAACATCTGGAAGCAATCTCGCCTGCGGCGTCAGGGCACTTTCGATCTAGGCTGGGGGCCTTACGTTGACCCGACAATGTGGAGGCAACAAATGAACACCCGTGGATTGCTCGATCAGCTTCTCAAGTCCGGCCAGGAAATGTTGCAGAACAAGGCTGGCGGCTCACAGGGCAAGTCGTCCGGCGGCCTGGGCGGGTTGCTCGGCGGCTCCGGCAACCTGGGCGGGATGCTTTCCGGCGCGGGCGGCGGGGCCCTGGCCGCCGGGGCCATGGGCCTGTTGCTGGGCAACAAGAAAGCCCGCAGCTTCGGTGGCAAGGCCCTGGCCTACGGTGGTTTGGCTGCCTTGGGCGTGATCGCCTACAAAGCCTATGGCAACTGGCAGGCCCAACAGGGCACCGCGCCGAAAACCGAACCGCAGACCCTCGACCGCGTGCCCCCGGCGCAGGTGGAACAGCATAGCCAGGCGATCCTCAAGGCCCTGGTGGCGGCGGCCAAGGCCGATGGTCATGTGGACGAGCGGGAGCGGCAGTTGATCGAAGGTGAATTCACCAAGCTCGACAACGACCAGGAGCTGCAACACTGGCTGCACGCCGAACTCAACAAACCCCTGGACCCCACCGACGTCGCCCGCGCCGCCAGCACCCCGGAAATAGCCGCGGAAATGTACATCGCCAGTGTGATGCTGGTGGACGAGGAAAACTTCATGGAGAAGTCCTACCTCGACGAACTGGCGCGCCAACTCAAGCTGGAGCCGGGGTTGAAGGTGGAACTGGAAAAACAGGTGCGCCAGGCGACCGCCTAAACAGCCCCAACGCTATTCCCTGTGGGAGCGAGCTTGCTCGCGATGGCGCCCGGTCAGTCGCAGCATTTTTGACTGATACACCGTTATCGCGAGCAAGCTCGCTCCCACAGTGGTTTTGGGGTGTTTGGCAGCCCTGTGTCCCAACGCTATTCCCTGTGGGAGCGAGCTTGCTCGCGATGAGGCCCGGTCAGTCGCAGCGTTTTTGACTGGTACACCGCTATCGTGAGCAAGCTCGCTCCCACAGGGATGGACTCCATCGCGAACCTCGGCCTGTCAAAAATCCTCCCACGCCGCCATACAGACGCCACGCCGCCCTCGGCTATACTCCCCAGCATTTCAAGTGCCCGAGGTTTTACTGTGAAGAATTGGACATTGCGCCAACGCATCCTGGCGAGTTTTGCGGTGATCATCGCCATTATGCTGCTGATGGTGGTTGTCTCTTATTCACGGTTGTTGAAGATCCAGGACAGTGGAGAAAAGGTCCGGACCGATGCGGTGCCAGGGGTGTATTTCAGTTCGATGATCCGCGGTGGCTGGGTCGACAGCTATGTCCTGACCCAACAGATCGTCGGCCTCTCGGGGAACCGGGAAATCACCGCCGAGGACAAGGCCCGCTACCAGGGTTTCGAGCAGCACCTGCGCGAAGAGATACAGAACTACCAGAAGTTGATCCAGAACCCGGCCGACCAAGTCTCTTTTGACGAGTTCGAAGTCAATCACCAGGACTTCAACAAGGCCCTGGCGAAGGTCCTGGACCTGTATCAGCGCAAGGATTACGAAGGGGCGCGACTGGCGCTGAACACAGAGCTGACGACGGCGTGGCTCGACGGCCGCGGGCATTTGAATCAAATCATCGAGCGTAATCGCGAGCTGGCGGAAAGCGCCACCCAGACCATTGGCGACGCGGTGACGGCGGCCAAGGTCGCCATGGGCCTGTCGTTCCTGGTTGCGCTGATCGTCGCCGTACTGTGCGGGTTGTTGTTGATGCGGGCGATCATGGCGCCGATGAACCGCATCGTCGAGATCCTCGCGATCATGCGCAGCGGCGACCTGAGCGGGCGCCTGAACCTGGCGCGCAAAGACGAATTCGGCGCCGTGGAAACCGGCTTCAACGACATGATGGCTGAACTGACCTCGCTGGTGTCCCAGGCCCAGCGCTCTTCCGTGCAGGTCACCACCTCGGTCACCGAGATCGCCGCCACCTCGCGCCAGCAACAGGCCACGGCCACCGAAACCGCCGCCACCACCACCGAGATCGGCGCGACGTCCCGGGAAATCGCTGCCACCTCCCGGGACCTGGTGCGCACCATGACCGAAGTCTCCACCGCCGCCGACCAGGCCTCGGTGGCTGCCGGCTCCGGCCAGCAGGGCCTGGCGCGCATGGAGGAAACCATGCATTCGGTGATGGGCGCCGCCGACCTGGTGAACGCCAAGCTGGCGATCCTCAACGAGAAGGCCGGCAACATCAACCAGGTGGTGGTGACCATCGTCAAAGTGGCCGACCAGACCAACCTGCTGTCCCTCAACGCGGCCATCGAGGCCGAGAAGGCCGGTGAGTACGGGCGCGGTTTCGCCGTGGTGGCCACGGAAGTGCGGCGCCTGGCCGACCAGACCGCGGTGGCGACCTATGACATCGAGCAGATGGTGCGCGAGATCCAGTCCGCGGTGTCGGCCGGTGTGATGGGCATGGACAAGTTCTCCGAAGAAGTGCGCCGGGGCATGGCCGAAGTGCAGCAGATCGGCGAGCAACTGTCGCAGATCATCCATCAGGTCCAGGCCCTGGCCCCGCGGGTGTTGATGGTCAACGAAGGCATGCAGGCCCAGGCCACCGGCGCGGAGCAGATCAACCACGCCTTGGTGCAACTGGGCGATGCCAGCAGCCAGACCGTGGATTCCCTGCGCCAGGCCAGTTCCGCCATCGACGAGCTGAGCCAGGTCGCCGTGGGGCTGCGCAGCGGCGTCTCGCGTTTCAAAGTCTGATGGGCGAAATCGATCCCCGGCGCGGCGCCGCACCGACGGCCCGCCAGTCGTTGTTCCTGGTGTTCTGCATCGGCAACGAACGGTACGCCCTGCAGGCCATCGATGTGGTGGAGGTGCTGCCGCGCTTGCCCCTCAAACCGATTGCCCGGGCGCCGTCCTGGGTGGCGGGGGTGCTTGCCTGGCGCGGCACGATGGTGCCGGTGATCGACCTGTGCGCCCTGACGTTCGGCCAGAATGCCGAGGCCCGGACCAGCACACGATTGGTGCTGGTGCGTTATCGAAGCGACGGGCAACAAGCTGGGCACGTGCTGGGATTGATCCTGGAACAGGCGACCGACACCGTGCGTTGTGATCCGGCCGATTTCAAACCCTATGGCCTGGACAATCGGCAGGCGCCGTACCTCGGCCCCGTACGCGAGGATGCCCACGGGTTGCTGCAATGGGTGCGGGTCAATGACCTGCTCGATGAATCCGTTCGGGCGCTGCTGTTTCCTGCGCCGCCGCTGGACCTCGACGACCTCGGGCCAACGCCATGAACGACGATCAACGTTTTTTCGATTTTCTCAAGGAGCGCATTGGCCTCGACGTGACCTCCGTCGGCACCGCGATCATCGAGCGGGCCGTGCGCCAACGGATCAGTGCCGTGCCCGGGCGAACCGCCGATGAATACTGGCAGGCCCTGCAGCATTCGGCCCCGGAGCAGCAGGCGCTGATCGAAGCGGTGATCGTCCCGGAGACCTGGTTCTTCCGCTACCCCGAATCCTTCGCAACCCTCGCCAGGCTGGCCGTCAAGCGCCTGGCCGAGATCAAGCACCTGCGTGCGCTGCGGATCCTCAGCTTGCCGTGCTCCACGGGCGAAGAGCCGTATTCCATCGCCATGGCCTTGCTCGACGCGGGCCTGGGGCCCCATCAGTTCAAGGTCGATGGCCTGGACGTCAGCCCGCTGTCGGTGGCACGGGCCAAGGACGCGCGCTACGGCAAAAACTCCTTCCGTGGCGCCGACCTGGTTTTTCGCGAACGGCATTTCGACGTCGCAGACGAGGGTTACCGCCTCAGTGAACGGGTGCGTGAACAGGTGCGCTTGCAGGTGGGCAACCTGCTGGATCCGGCCTTGTTGGTGAACGAGGCACCTTACGATTTTGTGTTCTGTCGCAACTTGCTGATCTATTTCGACCAGCCGACCCAGCAGCAGGTGTTCGAGGTGCTCAAGCGCCTGACCCATCAGGACGGCGTGCTGTTTATCGGCCCCGCCGAGGGCAGCTTGCTGGGACGCCTGGGCATGCGCTCGATCGGGATAGCCCAATCGTTCGCCTTCAGCCGCCACGGGGCTGCGGAGCCTCAACCGTTGCCAGCGTTGATGCCGCCGCCGTTGCCGGTTCGTCAGCCGCCGCCCCGGGTCGTTGCGCCGGTGATTCGGCCGCGGCCGTTTGCCGCGAACGTCACGCCGATTGCTCCACCCAAGAGCAGCGACGCCGCGACCTTGCTGGCCAATATCGCCGCCCTGGCCAACGGTGGCAAAAGCGCCGAGGCCCGTGCGGCGTGCGAAGAGTATTTGCGCAGCCATGCGCCGAACGCCCAGGTGTTCTATTGGCTGGGCCTGCTCAGCGACATGGCCGGCAGCGCGCTTGAAGCCCAGGGTTTTTATCGCAAGGCGCTTTATCTTGAACCGCAACACGCCGAGGCCCTGGTGCATCTGGCGGCGCTGCTGGCTTCCCAGGGAGACGCGGCCGGAGCCCGTCGATTGCAGGAACGCGCCGCCCGTAGCGGGCGCACGGTAGACAGTGAGCACAAACGATGAGCGGTTCGGCTTCTTACAACGTCACCCATGACGATGCCCAGGCAATCGATGATTGCTGGAATCGCATCGGGGTGCATGGCGATAAATCCTGTCCACTGTTGGTCGAGCATATCCACTGCCGCAATTGCTCGGTGTATTCGGCGGCCGCCACCCGGCTGCTCGACCGTTACACCTTGCCGCAGGATCAACGGGACTTGTCCCTGGCCCCGGTGGACAACGAGGTGGTCACGCGCTCGCTGCTGATGTTCCGCCTCGGCGAGGAATGGCTGGGCCTGACGACGCGCAGCCTGGTGGAAGTGGCTCCGTTGCAGCCGATCCACTCGTTGCCCCACCAACGCTCACGGGCCTTGCTGGGGGTGGCGAATGTGCGCGGGGCACTGGTGGCCTGCCTGTCGCTGGTGGAGCTGTTGGACCTGGAGCCCGGCGCGGCGGTTACCGGTACACGGGTCATGCCGCGCATGTTGATTGTCGCGGCCAAGGGTGGGCCGGTGGTGGTGCCGGTGGATGAGGTGGACGGCATCCACGCCATCGATGAACGCATCCTGGCGAGCGCTTCGCCATCGGCGGGCAAATACACCCGTGGCGTGTTGCCCTACAAAGGCCGCAGCCTGCGCTGGCTGGATGAAGAACAGCTGCTGTCCGCCGTGGCCCGGAGCCTGTCATGACCCCTGACCAGATGCGCGACGCCTCATTGCTGGAACTGTTCAGCCTGGAAGCCGAAGCCCAGGTCCAGGTGCTGAGCACCGGCTTGCTGGCGCTGGAGCGCGATCCGACCCAGGCCGAATACCTCGAGTCGTGCATGCGCGCGGCGCACTCCCTCAAGGGCGCGGCACGGATCGTCGGGGTGAACGCTGGCGTCAGCGTGGCCCACGTCATGGAGGATTGCCTGGTCGGTGCCCAGGAGCGGCGCCTGGTGCTGGGGGCCGAGCACATCGACGCCTTGCTGCAAGGCACCGACCTGCTGACGCGCATCGCCACGCCGGGCAACAACGTCGGCGCCCCGGATATCGATGCCTATGTGGCGTTGATGGGGCGATTGCTCGACCCCAACGCTGCACAACTGCCAGCGCCGGTACCGACAAGCATCGAGGTGCCTGTCGACCCCATCGGTGTCGAGCTGCTCGTTCCGGAACCGTTCGCGACAGCGGAGCCGGCTTCGAAGAGTAAACGGGTCACCGAAGGCGGCGAGCGGGTCTTGCGGGTCACGGCCGAACGTCTCAACAGCTTGCTCGACCTGTCGAGCAAGTCTTTGGTCGAGACCCAGCGCCTCAAGCCCTGGCTGGCGACGCTGCAACGGCTCAAGCGCCAGCAAGGCACTGGCTTGCGCGCCCTTGAAGAGTTGAACGTGCACCTCAAGGACCATGCCCTGAGCCTGCAGGCCCAGGAAGCCCTTGGCGATGCCCGCCGCTTGCTCGCCGAGACCCAGCAGTTGCTGGCGCAGAAAGCCGCCGAGCTGGATGAATTCGCCTGGCAGGCCAGTCAACGGGCGCAGGTGCTGTACGACACGGCGCTGGCCTGTCGCATGCGGCCGTTCGCCGATGTGCTTTCGGGCCAGGTGCGTATGGTCCGTGACCTGGGCCGCAGCCTGGGCAAACAGGTACGCCTGGAGATCGAAGGCGAGAAAACCCAGGTCGATCGCGATGTGCTGGAAAAGCTCGAAGCGCCACTGACCCACTTGCTGCGCAACGCCGTGGACCACGGCATCGAAGCACCGGAGCAACGGATACTGGCCGGCAAGCCCGCCGAAGGCCTGATCCGCCTGCGCGCCTCTCATCAGGCTGGCCTGCTGGTCTTGGAGTTGGTGGACGACGGCGCCGGGGTGGACCTGGAGCGGGTGCGCCGCAGCATCGTCGAGCGCGGTCTTTCCCCTGAGCAAACCGCCGCCAGCCTGAGCGAAGAGGAACTGCTGACCTTCCTGTTCCTGCCCGGTTTCAGCCTGCGCGACAAAGTCACCGAAGTATCCGGGCGCGGCGTCGGCCTGGACGCCGTCCAGCACATGGTCCGGCAGTTGCGCGGGGCGGTGGTGCTGGAGCAGACGGCGGGGGAGGGCAGTCGTTTCCATCTCGAGGTGCCGCTGACGCTGTCGGTGGTGCGCAGCCTGGTGGTGGAAGTCGGCAGTGAGGCGTACGCCTTTCCCCTGGCTCACATTGAACGCATGTGCGACCTGGCGCCGGAAGACATCGTCCAGGTCGAAGGGCGTCAGCATTTCTGGCACGAAGGCCGGCATATCGGCTTGGTCGCCGCCAGCCAGTTGCTCGATCGCCCGTCGACGCAGAACGGCGGCCAGACCCTCAAGGTTGTGGTGATCCGCGAGCGCGAGACGATCTACGGGGTGGCGGTGGAGCGGTTCATCGGCGAGCGAACCCTGGTGGTCCTGCCCCTGGACGAACGCCTGGGCAAGGTCCAGGACATTTCCGCCGGGGCCCTGCTCGACGATGGCTCGGTGGTGTTGATTATCGATGTCGAAGACCTGCTGCGCTCGGTGGAAAAGTTGCTCGATACCGGGCGCCTGGAGCGCATCGCCCGGCAGAACCAGGCCCAGGCCCCGCGCAAGCGGATCCTGGTGGTGGACGATTCCCTGACCGTGCGCGAGCTGCAACGCAAGTTGCTGCTCAATCGCGGCTATGACGTGGCGGTGGCGGTGGATGGCATGGATGGCTGGAATGCATTGCGCTCAGAGGATTTCGACTTGTTGATCACCGATATCGACATGCCGCGCATGGACGGTATCGAGCTGGTGTCGTTGTTACGGCGCGACAACCGCTTGCAGTCGCTGCCGGTGATGGTGGTGTCCTACAAGGATCGTGAAGAAGATCGTCGCCGTGGCCTCGACGCCGGCGCCGACTATTATTTGGCCAAGGCGAGCTTCCACGACGACGCCTTGCTCGACGCCGTGGTTGAACTGATCGGAGGGGCGCGCGCTTGAAGATCGCCATCGTCAATGACATGCCCCTGGCGGTCGAGGCCCTGCGTCGCGCCTTGGCGTTCGAGCCGGCGCATCAGCTGGTCTGGGTGGCCGTCAACGGGGCCGAGGCGGTGCAGCGTTGCGCCGAATACACCCCTGACCTGATCCTGATGGACCTGCTCATGCCGATCATGGATGGCGTGGAGGCCACCCGGCGGATCATGGCCGACAGCCCCTGCGCTATCGTGATTGTCACCGGGGACAGCCAGCAGAACGTCCACCGGGTGTTCGAGGCCATGGGCCATGGCGCGCTGGATGTGGTCGATACCCCGGCCCTGGGTGTTGGTAATCCGGCGGACGCGGCTGCGCCGCTGCTACGCAAGATCGCCAACATCGGCTGGCTGATCGGTGAGCGCAACAGGCATGAACGCCCCGCGCCAGCGGCGCAGCGTACGGCGGTGTCGCGCAAGAGCCTGGTGGCCATCGGGTCATCGGCGGGCGGGCCGGCGGCGCTGGAAGTGCTGCTCAAGGCGTTGCCGCGGGACTTTGCCCCAGCGATCGTGCTGGTCCAACATGTGGACGAGGTGTTCGCCGCGGGCATGGCCGAGTGGCTGGGCAGCGTGTCGGGCCACACGGTGAGCCTGGCCCGGCACGGCGAGACGCCGCAAAGTGGCACGGTGTTGCTGGCCGGGACCAACCATCATCTGCGTTTGTTGAAGGACGGCACACTGGCCTACACCGCCGAGCCGGTGAACGAGATCTACCGGCCCTCCATCGACGTGTTTTTTGAAAGTGTCGCCCAGTACTGGAGCGGTGACGCGGTGGGCGTATTGCTCACCGGCATGGGCCGCGACGGTGCGCAAGGGCTTAAACTCATGCGCCAGCAGGGCTACGTGACCATCGCTCAGGACCAGCGCAGCAGCGCGGTGTATGGCATGCCCAAAGCCGCGGCCGCCATCGATGCCGCCGTCCATATTCTTGCCCTGGACGCCATCGCGCCACGGCTGTTGGAGATTGTGACCCCATGAAGAACCCCGCGAGCCTTGCCCCGGGCCGTACCCAGGTAAGCCACCATGATGAATGACCTGCAGCTCGACGATTTCAAGCGCGATGAGAACGCCGCCATGGTCTTGCTCGTCGACGATCAGGCGATGATCGGCGAAGCGGTGCGGCGCGGGCTGTCGAATGAAAAAAACATCGACTTCCATTTCTGCTCCGACCCCCACCAGGCCATCGCCCAGGCGATTCGTATCAAGCCGACGGTGATTCTCCAGGACCTGGTGATGCCCGGCCTCGACGGCCTGAGCCTGGTGCGCGAGTACCGTAACCATCCCGCCACCCGCGATATTCCGATCATTGTCCTGTCCACCAAGGAGGACCCGCTGGTCAAGAGCGCGGCGTTCGCCGCCGGGGCCAACGACTACCTGGTCAAGTTGCCGGACAACATCGAACTGGTGGCGCGCATCCGCTATCACTCGCGTTCCTACATGATGCTGTTGCAGCGCGACGCGGCCTATCGCGCACTGCGGGTTAGCCAGCAGCAGCTGCTCGACACCAACCTGGTGCTGCAACGGTTGATGAACTCCGACGGCCTGACCGGGCTGTCCAATCGCCGGCATTTCGATGAGTACCTGGAGCTGGAATGGCGCCGGGCGATGCGCGACCAGAGCCAACTGTCGCTGCTGATGATCGACGTGGACTACTTCAAGGCCTACAACGACAACTTCGGTCACCTGGAGGGCGACGAAGCCCTGCGCAAGGTCGCCACGGCGATCCGCGAGGCGTGCAGCCGTCCGTCCGACTTGCCGGCCCGCTACGGCGGCGAGGAGTTCGCCCTGGTGCTGCCCGGCACCTCGCCGGGCGGCGCCCGGTTGATGGCCGAGAAACTGCGCCAGAGCGTCGTCGCCCTGAAAATCCCCCACACCACGCCCGACGGCGGCGAGAACCTGACCATCAGCATTGGTGTCTCGACCGTCACGCCGCAGCAAGGTGGCGATTGCCGGCAACTGATCTCGGCGGCGGACAAGGGGCTGTACCTGGCCAAGCACAATGGGCGTAATCGGGTGGGGGTCGAATAATACAGCTGGGCGAGTTGGCTTTTGTGGTGAGGGATAAGCTTGTGGGAGCAAGGCTTGCCCGCGATGAAGGCACCTTATTTCCACTTGAAACCGCACCGACTTCATCGCGGGCAAGCCTTGCTCCCACAGCTCACTTGTTACGAGCGATCTGCGCTGAGCAAGCCTCAATCCTCTAAAGCCGCCAGGCGGGCTGCCGCTGGCGCTTGATTACGTTATACTCGCCGGCTTTCAAAAGTTCGCCAACGAGTGCTGCCCGCCATGGAAATCAACCCGATCCTTAACACCATCAAGGACCTGTCCGAGCGCTCCGAAACTATTCGGGGGTATCTTTGACTACGATCAAAAGCATGAGCGCCTGACCGAAGTCAATCGCGAGCTTGAAGATCCGAATGTCTGGAACAACCCTTCGTACGCCCAGGAACTGGGCCGCGAGCGTTCTGCGCTGGCGCAGATCGTCGAGACCCTGGACGAGTTGTCCAGCGGCCTGGCCGATTGCCGCGACCTGCTGGACATGGCTGTCGAAGAGAACGATGAAGGCGCGGTCGGCGATGTCGTCGCCGAGCTGACACGCCTCGACGAGAACCTCGCCAAGCTGGAATTCCGCCGCATGTTCAGCGGCGAGATGGACATGAACAACGCCTACCTGGACATCCAGGCCGGTTCCGGCGGCACCGAGGCCCAGGACTGGGCCAACATCCTGCTGCGCATGTACCTGCGCTGGGCTGACAAGCGCGGTTTCGACGCCACCATCATGGAACTGTCGGCCGGTGAAGTCGCCGGGATCAAGGGCGCCACCGTGCACATCAAGGGCGAATACGCCTTTGGCTGGCTGCGGACCGAGATCGGCGTGCACCGCCTGGTGCGCAAGAGCCCGTTCGACTCCGGCAACCGTCGCCACACCTCGTTCTCGGCCGTGTTCGTTTCGCCGGAAATCGACGACAACATCGAAATCGAGATCAACCCGGCGGACCTGCGTATCGACACCTACCGTTCCTCCGGGGCCGGTGGCCAGCACGTCAACACCACCGACTCGGCGGTACGGATTACCCACGTACCGACCAACACTGTGGTCAGCTGCCAGAACGAGCGTTCCCAGCACGCCAACAAAGACACCGCGATGAAGATGCTGCGGGCCCGCCTGTACGAGCAGGAAGTGCAGAAACGCAACGCGGCGTCCCAGGCGCTGGAAGACACCAAGTCGGACATCGGCTGGGGTCACCAGATCCGTTCGTACGTGCTCGACGCCTCGCGGATCAAGGACCTGCGTACCAGCATCGAACGCAGCGATTGCGACAAGGTGCTCGACGGCGATATCGATGAATACCTGATCGCCAGCCTCAAACAAGGGCTGTAACGCGACACCCATGCGGCGGGCGGGCACGCTTCCATCAAGAAGCGCGGCTCGCTCGCAAACTCCGGCCCGGGCCGGGGGCAACGAACCTGTGATGGAATCCTTAAAGACATGAGCGACCTAGAACTCGACCCGCAAGCCCTGCAACAGGAAGAAAACTCCCTGATCGCCCTGCGCAAGGAAAAGCTTGCTGCCGAGCGCGCCAAGGGCCAGGCCTTCCCCAACGACTTCCGCCGCGACGCCTACTGCGACGTCTTGCAGAAGCAGTATGCGGACAAGACCAAGGAAGAGCTGGCCGAGGCGGCGATTCCAGTCAAGGTGGCCGGTCGTATCATGCTCAATCGTGGTTCGTTCATGGTGATCCAGGACATGACCGGGCGCATCCAGGTCTACGTCAACCGCAAGACCCTGTCGGAAGAAACCCTGGCTGCCGTCAAGACCTGGGACCTGGGCGACATCATTGCCGCCGAAGGCACCCTGGCTCGTTCCGGCAAGGGCGACCTGTACGTCGAGATGACCAGCGTGCGCCTGCTGACCAAGTCCCTGCGCCCGCTCCCGGACAAGCACCACGGCCTGACCGACACCGAGCAGCGCTATCGCCAGCGCTACGTCGACCTGATCGTCAACGAAGACGTGCGCCAGACGTTCCGCGTGCGCTCGCAAGTCATCGCCCACATCCGCAGCTTCCTGATGAAGCGTGACTTCCTGGAAGTCGAGACGCCGATGCTGCAGACCATCCCTGGCGGTGCGGCGGCCAAGCCGTTCGAAACCCACCACAATGCCCTGGACATGGAAATGTTCCTGCGCATCGCGCCGGAGCTGTACCTCAAGCGGCTGGTGGTCGGTGGCTTCGAGAAAGTCTTCGAGATCAACCGCAACTTCCGTAACGAAGGTGTTTCGACCCGGCACAACCCCGAGTTCACCATGCTCGAGTTCTACCAGGCCTACGCCGACTACGAAGACAACATGGACCTGACCGAAGAACTGTTCCGCGAGCTGGCGCAGCTTGTTCTCGGGACTACCGACGTGCCGTACGGCGACAAGGTGTTCCACTTCGGCGAGCCGTTCGTGCGCCTGTCGGTGTTCGACTCGATCCTCAAGTACAACCCTGAGATCACCGCCGCCGACCTGCAGGACATCGATAAGGCCCGTGCCATCGCCAAGAAGGCCGGCGCCAAGGTGCTTGGCTTCGAAGGCCTGGGCAAGCTGCAAGTGATGATTTTCGAAGAACTGGTCGAGCACAAGCTGGAACAGCCGCACTTCATCACCCAGTACCCGTTCGAAGTGTCGCCGCTGGCCCGTCGCAACGACGAGAACCCAAGCGTGACCGACCGTTTCGAGCTGTTCATCGGTGGGCGTGAAATCGCCAACGCCTATTCCGAGCTCAACGATGCCGAAGACCAGGCCGAGCGTTTCATGGCCCAGGTGGCCGACAAGGACGCCGGCGACGACGAAGCCATGCACTACGATGCCGACTTCGTGCGCGCCCTGGAGTACGGCATGCCGCCGACCGCCGGCGAAGGCATCGGCATCGATCGCCTGGTGATGTTGTTGACCAACTCACCGTCGATCCGGGATGTGATTCTCTTCCCGCACATGCGGCCTCAAGCGTAAGTGCTTCAACTAAAAAGCCGCCTGGAAGGGCGGCTTTTTATTGCCTGTCTGGTACAAACGTATCAATTGGTTAGTTTTTCAAAGAGCGAGGAAGACCTGTCGTGAATCGTGCAATGGCTTCAGAAGGTGCAGCGGGCGTCGCCACGGCTGTCGCTGAAAGTGTTCAGTACCAGGGCCGCAAGGCCAGCCGACAGGGCAGTGAGCAGCGTCGCCAGGAGATTCTCGATGCGGCCATGCGCATTGTCGTGCGCGATGGCGTGCGTGCGGTGCGTCACCGCGCGGTGGCCGCTGAAGCGGGCGTGCCGCTGTCGGCCACCACGTATTATTTCAAGGACATCGATGACCTGCTCACCGACACCTTCGCCCAGTACGTGGAACGTAGCGCGGCGTTCATGGGCAAGCTGTGGGCCAACAACGAAGGCCTGCTGCGGGAAATGGTCGCCTATGGTGACGGCAGCGCCCAATCGCGCTCGCAACTGGCGGACGACATTGCCCGGATGACCGCCGACTACGTGCGGCATCAGCTGGACAGTCGTCGTGACTACCTGATGGCCGAGCAGGCCTTTCGCCAGGAAGCCCTGCTCAACCCGCGCCTGGCGGAGTTGGTGCGTTCCCACCAGCAGATTTTGTTGCACGGCACGTGTCAGTTTTTCCAGGTATTAGGCTCCCGCGAGCCGCAACAGGATGCCAAAGTGTTGACGGCGATTATCGGACGGATGGAATATCAGGGCTTGCTCAATGGCGCCGAGCCGGTCGCCGATGAAGATATGCTCGGCATCCTGACCCGCTACATGCACCTGGTACTGGCGTCGGTGTAATCCCGACGGGTTCACCACAGCTCTTGTGGCGAGGCGCCACCTGCCATAGGGAGTTCAAATGAAAGCCTGGCGTGCCGTTGTACTGGCCGTGTCGTTGCTGCTGCTCAGTGGCTGCCTGGTGTCGTTCAAGGCGCCGTTGCCTGACAGCGAGGCCGCGCCCGCGGGCCTGCTCGGCCACTGGACCAGCACCAATGCCTGGGGCGAACCGTTGAACCTGGAGCTGACGCAGGTCGGCAAGCACCGCTACCAGGCCATCAGCTACTTCAGGGCCAGGCCCCATGAGCGCGAAGCCATTCCCCTGACCGTCTCCCGTCACGGCAGCCGCTGGTACCTGTCGGCCAAGGTGCCGGCCCGCTATGGCGGCCATTTCCTGATTGCCGGTTTCGAATTGACCGATAAACAGGAACTGGTGGTCTACAACCTGGACCTGGAGCAGATCAACCAGGCCATCGGCCAGAAGCTCCTCAGCGGCCAGCCGAACCAGAGCGAGGAGGGCGAAGGCGTGTTGGTGGACAGCGACATGAACAAGGTTTTCAGCTACCTCGACGACCCGGCCAATTCCGATGTGTTCTCGGAAGCCGTGCGTTACCAGCGACTGGCCAAATCCCAATAATTGCTACAAGCGGACGTTTTTTCACAGGAGTTCCGGGTGGACGATTACCAGCAGACGATACGCACCTTGTCCGATCGCATTGTGCTGGCGCAAACGCCGATTCGCATCCTCGATGCGGTGAAGTGGGACGAGAGCATCCGTAAAGGATTTCTCAAGGCCAAAGGCAAGGAAATGCCTGCGGTGGATCGCGACTATTACCTCAACCGGCCACTGTCCTTCGATTCCAGCAAGGTGAAGCTGGAGTTCCAGAACATCGAGCGCGACATTACCCGACAACTGGGGCAGTTCAACCCGGTTGGCCAGATCATGCGCCGCATGTGCAAGGAATACCGCATGGTGGTGCGCATGCTCGAAGCCCGTGGCACCGAGGATTTCGGGCTGATCTCCCAGGAACTCTATGGCGCCGCCTCCGATGCCTTCCACGCCGGCGACCCGACCTTGGCCGACCTGGGCCTGATGCTTTCCGATTACCTGAACAACATCGATGGCCGTGGCGACCTCAAGGACGAGCCGAAAGTCCTCAGCGCCAAGGAAGCCGTCAGCCTGTTGCAACACCGTCTCAACCGGGTGTTCGGCGAAGCCGAGGAAACCATCCGGGTGTTCGAGTCCGATGGCATCGTGGCCGACGCGGCGGCGGGCGCGGACTACATCAAGATCCGCACCGATGCGATGTTCAACGAACGCGATGTGCGGGCGCTGGAGGTCCATGAAGGGCTGGTGCACGTCGGCACCACCCTCAACGGCCTGAACCAGCCGATCTGCACCTTCCTGTCCAAGGGCCCGCCCTCGTCCACGGTGACCCAGGAAGGCCTGGCGATCCTGATGGAAATCATCACTTTCGCCTCCTACCCCAGTCGCCTGCGCAAGCTGACCAACCGCACCCGGGCCATTCACATGGTGGAGGAGGGCGCCGATTTCCTGCAGGTCTTCGAGTTCTTCCGCGAGCAGGGTTTTGAAATGGCCGAAAGCTACGGTAACGCCAGCCGGGTGTTCCGTGGCTCGGTGCCGACCGGGCTGCCATTCACCAAAGACTTGTCCTACCTCAAGGGCTTCATCATGGTTTACAACTACATTCAGCTGGCCGTGCGCAAAGGCAAGCTGGAGCAGGTGCCGCTGCTGTTCTGCGGCAAGACCACTCTTGAGGACATGCGCACGTTGCGCCAGTTGGTGGACGAAGGCCTGGTGGTGCCGCCCAAGTACCTGCCCGAGCAGTTCCGCGACATGAACGCCCTGTCGGCCTGGATGTGTTTCTCCAACTTCCTGAATCACCTGAGCCTGGATCGGATCGAAGCGGATTATTCCAATATCCTTTGAACACAATACCTACCCCCTGTGGGAGCGAGCTTGCTCGCGATAGCATCAGGACAGTCAACACAGCCGTGACTGACATACCGCTATCGCGAGCAAGCTCGCTCCCACAAGGGGGTTATGTTTCAACCCTGATCTTGCGAGGTTTCACCGGATGCGAACCCTCGGCATCATGTGCCTGTTGCTGGCCCTGAGCGGTTGCAGCTCACTGCTGTTCTACCCCGAGCGCGGCCTGCCGTTTACCCCCGAGCGGGCCAAGCTCGAGTACCGCGACGTCACCCTGACCACCGCTGACGGCCTCAAGCTCCGAGGCTGGTGGCTGCCCGTCAAGCCAGGCGTGGAGGTCAAGGGCACGGTGCTGCATTTGCACGGCAACGGCGGCAACCTGGCCTGGCACCTGGGCGGGAGCTGGTGGTTGCCGGAGCAGGGTTACCAGGTGTTGATGGTCGATTACCGGGGGTACGGCGTGTCCGAAGGCGAGCCGAGCCTGCCGGCGATTTACCAGGACATCGACGCCGCGTTCCAATGGCTCGACCAGTCGCCCGAGGTCCAGGGCAAGCCGCTGGTGCTGCTCGGCCAGAGCCTGGGCGGTGCGCTGGCGGTGCATTACCTGGTGGAACATCCCCAGCGGCAACGGCAGCTCAAGGCCCTGGTGCTCGATGGCGTGCCCGCCAGTTACCGCGACGTCGGGCGGTTTGCCCTGAGCACATCGTGGCTGACCTGGCCGCTCCAGGTGCCGTTGTCGTGGCTGGTGCCGGACGGTGACAGCGCGATCAGTTCCGTGGCGCAATTGAATGGCGTGCCGAAATTGATCTACCACAGCCTGGACGATCCCATCGTGCCTCTTTCCAACGGCATCCGCCTGTATCAAGCTGCGCCGCCACCGCGGGTCCTGCAATTGACCCGCGGCGGCCATGTGCAGACATTCGCCGACCCGACCTGGCGCACCGTGATGCTGCGCTACCTCGACGACCCCCAGCACTTCGACGGCCTGCGCCGCCTGGGCGAAGTCCCGAACTACCCGAAATCCCCCGTTGAATCACCAGAGAACCCGCAATGAGCGAAGAACGTAACGCCATCCCCCTGATCATCACCGGTATCTGCAGCATCCTCGGCACCGTTGCTGTGCTGTGGTACTACGGCTACCTGCACTTCGCCAAGCCCGAGGACGCATTGCTGCTCAACCAGTTCACCATGCTCAAGACCGTGCCGGGAGAGGACTACAAAGTGTCCCTGGAACCGGCCCCTCAGGTCGCCCAATGCATCGACGGTGTACTGGTGTTGTTCGACACCGAGCAGAAAGGCCTGACCGGTGTGCTGATCAACGAGAAGAAGCGCGCGGTGCGCTGCATGGGCCAGGAGACGCCGCAGAAGCTTCAGCCGTAATGCCCTGAATGTCGGTGATCCCTGTGGGAGCGAGCTTGCTCGCGATAGCGGTGGATCAGTCAGCACCTATGTCGACTGGCCTGCCGCCATCGCGAGCAAGCTCGCTCCCACAGGGGGATACGACCGGCTCAACTCATTAAAAAGCCCCGCCTGATTGAAGTCAGGCGGGGCTTTTTTGTTGCATTCAGCCGATCAGTTGGCGCTCATGGTCGAGCGCGGGGCCACTGGCTGGTTGTCGTTGGAGATGGTCACTTCCACGCGACGGTTCATGGCGCGGCCCGAGACGCTGGTGTTGTCGGCCACCGGGAACTCCTTGCCGTAACCCTGGGTCACGATACGGGCTGGGTCGACGCCCATCTTCACCAGCTCGGTGCGCACGGAGCCCGCGCGGCGTTCCGACAGCGACTGGTTGTAGGAATCCGAACCGGTGCTGTCGGTGTAGCCTTCGATGATCACCTTGCGGTCCGGGTTTTCCTGGAGGAACTGGGCCAGTTTGTTCACATTGACCAGGCCGCTGGAGCGCAGGTCGGACTTGTTGGTAGCAAACAGTACGTCGCCGAAGGTCACCAGGGTACCGCGTTCGGTCTGCTTGGCGTTCAGGCTGTCCTGCAGTTGCTTGATCTGCGCATTGCGAGCGTCGAGCAGCGCACGGGCACGTTCGTCGCCGGCGTTTTTCAGCTCGGCTTCGGCGTTGCGCAGGGCGATGGTCTGCTTGGCCACTTCGACGCGCTGGTTGGTCAGGTAGGCCAACTGGTCGACCTTGGCCTCGTCTTCCTTGTCCAGGTAGGCCTTGTCGGCCTTGGCCAGGAAGTCCGCCGCGTCTTTGGTCTCCAGGGCCGCCACTTTAGTCGCCGCCGGGTCGGCCTGCAGGCCGTTGTAGTTGGTCCGAGCCTGTTCCAGGTTCGCGTTCGGGTCATGGGAGCAAGCGGCCAGGGCTACGCAGGCAGCGAGCAGGGCGGGCATCATCAAGTGTTTGTGCATCATAGTCTGTCGTCCTTTTATCAATGAGAAGTACGTCGTGGCGTGAACGGTTTACTGAACCTTGTTCATGCCTTCCTGACGCAGTTCCTGAACCCCTTTCTGAGAATCCTTGAGTGCTTGTTCGGCCTTGGCGGCCTGGGCCTTGCGCTCGGCGACGCGGGCATCCCACTCGGCCTGTTCGGCCAGTCGCTTGGCTTCGTCGTACTTCTTGTCATGCATGGCGATTTCGGCTTGCTTCAGTTTGTCCTGGGCCGATTTCATTTCCACAGCGGCGAATTCGGTGCCGCCGGCGCTGACCGCGCTGTTGACCGCCGATTGGGTCACCGCGTACTGCTCGGACGGTGGATTACCGGCGCAACCGGCGAGAATGAAGCTGCTACCGATCGCCAGGGCAGCCAACTTCAAGCCGCGCAGGCCAGTGGATGAGGGTTTGGCAGTGCAGGTATTCATAGGCTTCAACTCCATTGGAAAACTCCTGAGAAAACGACAAATCCATGCTGGGACCGAAACCGTGACGTCTGGTTTGGCGTTGGCGCCAAGGCGCGTTTATTTAAACAACCGTTCCAGTATGGTTACTCGGTGTGACCCGAGGCGTTTTTCAAAAGTTCAGCGAGGATGGCCATTCGCCAAAAGAATTACTGACTGATCGGTCAGTGGCAGAAAAGCTGAACTTTCAGGGCGCGCAGCGGTATTCCCGGCGTAGGGAGACGTGCGTTTTTGGGGAGGGCGCGCGCGTAGGCGCTGCCGAGCGAAGCAAGGCTGCGATCTTTCCCCTGCCGCTTGAGTCTCAAGCGAAAGATCAAAAGATCGCAACCTTCGGCAGCTCCTACAAGATTTGGGCTGTAGGGAAATCAGTGTTTGGATTTGTCGTTCTGCGAGGAAAGTTCGTGCAGATGGCGACGGGACAACGCTAGGAATCGCGGGGTCGGGCCCACATCTTCGTACAGCGGGTCACCCTCTTCATCGGTCGCCACGACTTGCGAACCCTTGATGTAGGGGAAGCTCGCTTCCAGCTCTTCCAGCGCCGCCCCGATCAGCTCGCCCAGCAGCTCCTCGGGCTGGCGCTTGGGGTACATGTCGCAGATCGCTGCCAGGCGCGCGGCGGCTTCCACGTCCAGATGGATCGTGTAGCCGGTCTGGGTCAGGCGACCCTTGGCGTTTTCTTCCCAATGCTGGGCAAGCTCACGAATTTTCATGATGACCTCAATCAGCCTGCTCGTGGCAGGCGCGGTGAGTGACAAGCCGTTGTGTGGCTTACTCATGAGACTAGCTTTGTTGGACAAGGTTTAAAGTCCCTTCGTCGCTTGTCATAAGCGACGGGCATCGGCACTCTTCTAAGCCAAGAGCTGTCCGGACTTTTTTGCTGGAGAAATGCTGATGACCGATATCGATGCCCGCTTGCGCGAGGATGTCCACCTGCTCGGCGAACTGCTGGGCAATACCATCCGCGAACAGTATGGGGACACGTTTCTCGACAAGATCGAGCAGATCCGCAAGGGGGCCAAGGCTGATCGACGCGGCTCCGTGGACGCCGAACTCAGCGCCAGCCTCAACCAACTGAGCGAGGATGAGTTGCTGCCGGTGGCGCGCGCGTTCAACCAGTTTCTCAACCTCGCCAACATTGCCGAGCAGTACCAACTGATCCACCGTCGCGACGAGTCGCAACCGGCGCCCTTCGAGGCACGGGTCCTGCCCGAGCTGCTCGCCCGGTTGCGGGCCGAGGGCCATGGCGCCGAGGCCCTGGCTCGGCAGTTGGGGCGCCTGGAGATCGAACTGGTCCTCACGGCCCACCCCACGGAAGTGGCTCGCCGTACGCTGATCCAGAAATACGACGCCATCGCCGCGCAATTGGCCGGCCAGGATCACCGCGACCTGACCAGCGCCGAGCGCGCGCAGATTCACGAACGACTGCAGCGCTTGATCGCCGAAGCCTGGCACACCGAAGAGATCCGCCGCACCCGGCCGACCCCGGTGGACGAAGCCAAGTGGGGGTTCGCGGTGATCGAGCATTCGCTGTGGCAGGCCATCCCCAATTACCTGCGCAAGGCCGACCAGGCCCTGCATGCCGCCACCGGCTTGCGTCTGCCGCTGGAGGCCGCGCCGATCCGCTTTGCCTCGTGGATGGGCGGCGACCGTGACGGCAACCCGAATGTCACTGCCGCCGTGACCCGCGAGGTGCTGTTGCTGGCGCGGTGGATGGCGGCGGACCTGTACCTGCGTGACGTCGACCAACTGGCGGCCGAGCTGTCCATGCAAAACGCCAGTGAGGCCTTGCGTGCCCAGGCCGGCGACAGCGCCGAACCGTATCGCGCCGTGCTCAAGCAACTGCGTGAACGCCTGCGCGCCACCCGCAACTGGGCCCACGCCTCCTTGAGTGCCGCCACGCCAGCCAGCGCCGAGGTGCTGCAGCACAACCGCGAACTGTTGGACCCCTTGGAGCTGTGCTACCACTCCCTGCACGAGTGCGGCATGGGCGTGATTGCCGACGGGCCGTTGCTCGATTGTCTGCGCCGGGCGGTGACCTTCGGCTTGTTCCTAGTGCGCCTCGATGTGCGCCAGGACTCGACGCGTCATAGCGCCGCCATGACGGAAATAACCGACTACCTGGGCCTGGGCCGCTATGAGGATTGGAACGAGGAGCAACGCATCAGCTTCCTGCTCGAGGAACTGAACAACCGGCGCCCGCTGCTGCCGGCCCATTTCAAGCCCTCGGCCGACACCGCGGAAGTGTTGGCGACGTGCCGTGAAGTGGCGGCGGCGCCGGCGGCGTCCCTGGGTTCCTATGTGATCTCCATGGCTGGTGCGGCTTCCGATGTCCTCGCCGTGCAGTTGTTGTTGAAGGACGCCGGCGTGTTGCGGCCGATGCGCGTGGTGCCGCTGTTCGAAACCCTGGCCGACCTGGACAACGCCGGGCCGGTGATCGAGCGGCTGTTGCTGCTGCCCGGCTATCGCTCACGGCTGCAAGGCCCCCAGGAAGTGATGATCGGCTATTCCGACTCGGCCAAGGATGCCGGGACCACGGCGGCGGCCTGGGCACAGTATCGGGCCCAGGAGCGGCTGGTGGACATCTGCCGCGAGCAGCAAGTCGAACTGCTGTTGTTCCACGGGCGTGGCGGCACCGTGGGCCGTGGCGGCGGTCCGGCGCACGCGGCGATCCTGTCCCAGCCACCCGGTTCGGTGGCCGGGCGTTTCCGCACCACCGAACAAGGCGAAATGATTCGTTTCAAATTCGGCCTACCGGACATCGCCGAACAGAACCTCAATCTTTACCTCGCCGCGGTGCTTGAAGCGACGTTGCTGCCACCGCCGCCGCCCACGCCGCAGTGGCGGGACTTGATGGATGAACTGGCGGCCGACGGCGTGAGTGCCTACCGCGCCGTGGTGCGGGAGAACCCGCAATTCGTCGAGTACTTCCGCCAGTCCACCCCCGAGCAGGAACTCGGGCGCCTGCCCCTGGGCAGCCGTCCGGCCAAGCGTCGGGCCGGCGGCATCGAAAGCCTGCGGGCGATCCCGTGGATCTTCGGCTGGACCCAGACCCGCCTGATGCTGCCGGCCTGGCTCGGCTGGGAAACCGCGCTGAGCAAGGCCCTGGAGCGCGGCGAAGGTGAGTTGCTGGGGCAGATGCGCGAGCAATGGCCATTCTTCCGGACCCGCATCGATATGCTGGAGATGGTGCTGGCCAAGGCCGACGCCGATATCGCGCGCTCTTACGACGAGCGTTTGGTGGAACCTGGGCTGCTGCCTTTGGGTGCGCATTTACGCGACCTATTGTCGCAGGCTTGCTCGGTGGTCCTTGGCTTGACCGGTCAGTCGCAGCTACTGGCACATAGCCCAGCCACGCTGGAATTCATTCGCCTGCGCAACACCTACCTCGACCCGTTGCACCTGTTGCAGGCCGAGCTGTTGGCGCGCTCGCGGCAGCAGGATGTGGCCCAGGGCAGCCCCGTGGAACAGGCGTTGCTGGTGTCTGTGGCGGGAATTGCCGCCGGTTTGCGCAATACCGGCTAACATCAGGCAGCGCACCGAAACGGCTCGTCCGGCGTTCCCGGGCGCTGTCCGCCAGGGGAGGGCGCAGGTCGAGCAGGCGACAGTTTGTTGTTCGGTTGCGACGCTCGCCACCCCCTCCGAAGGTCGTATCGGGCGCGGGTTACTCCGACTTTCGGCGGCTTGTGTGGGTCGGGCCTGCTGTGTATCTTGATCAGCCTTTGGCCGTTTGGGCGGTCACGATCCTGTTTTTCGAAGATTGGCCCCACGAGGCGAATCCGAGCGTTTTACATAAAAAAATTGAGGAGCACATCGATGCGCGTCATTCTGCTGGGAGCTCCCGGGGCCGGTAAAGGTACTCAGGCAAAGTTCATCACCGAAAAATTCGGTATCCCGCAAATCTCCACTGGCGACATGCTGCGCGCCGCGGTCAAGGCGGGCACTCCACTGGGCGTTCAAGCCAAGAGCATCATGGATGCCGGCGGCCTGGTGTCGGATGACCTGATCATCGCCCTGGTCAAGGATCGCATCGCTCAATCCGACTGCGCCAATGGCTTCCTGTTCGATGGCTTCCCGCGCACCATTCCCCAGGCTGAAGCCCTGGTGACGGCTGGTGTCGAATTGGATGCGGTGGTTGAAATTGCCGTCGAAGACGAGGAAATCGTCCAGCGCATTGCCGGTCGACGCGTTCATGAGCCTTCCGGTCGCGTTTACCACACCGTCTACAATCCGCCGAAAACCGAAGGCAAGGACGACGTGACGGGTGAAGACCTGGTGCAGCGCAAGGACGACACCGAAGAAACCGTGCGTCACCGCCTGTCGGTCTACCATTCCCAGACCAAGCCGCTGGTGGATTTCTACCAGAAACTGTCGGCTGCCAATGGCAAGCCGAAGTACAGCCACATCGAAGGTGTCGGTTCGGTTGAAGCGATCACGGCCAAGGTGCTTGCAGCCTTGAGCTGAAAAGTCTGATCAGCTGCATCAACTACGGCCCGCTTGCGGGCCGTAGTTGTTTATACTGGCGCACTTTTTTCCCACCTGATTTACGGACACATCGATGAGCACCTTGCTGGCCCTGGACACCGCGACCGAAGCTTGCTCCGTTGCCTTGCTGCACGACGGCAAGGTCACGAGCCATTACGAGGTGATCCCGCGCCTGCATGCGCAGAAATTGTTGCCGATGATCCAGCGACTGTTGAGCGACGCCGGAACGAGCTTGCAGGCGGTGGACGCGATTGCCTTCGGGCGCGGGCCAGGGGCTTTTACTGGCGTGCGCATTGCCATCGGTGTAGTGCAGGGGCTGGCCTTTGCCCTGGAGCGGCCGGTGTTGCCGGTCTCGAACCTGGCGGTGCTGGCCCAGCGGGCGATGCGTGAGCACGGCGCCCGCCAGGTGGCGGCGGCCATCGATGCGCGTATGGACGAGGTGTACTGGGGCTGCTACTGCGAAACCGACGGCGAGATGCGCCTGGTGGGTTCTGAGGCGGTATTGCCACCCGAGGCTGCGGCGTTGCCAAGCGGGGCCGACGGTGAGTGGTTCGGCGCCGGCACCGGTTGGGGTTACGGCGAGCGCATCGCCGTCAGCCTGACCGGCCAGGACGCCACCCTGCTGCCTCACGCCGAAGACTTGCTGGCCCTGGCCCGTTTCGCCTGGGCACGGGGAGAAGCCATTCCCGCCGATGATGCGCAACCGGTGTACCTGAGGGACAAGGTGGCAACGCCCAAGTCCGAGCGGTAACTCGACAGCGACGGGTATTCAAGCGAACACCGTTGTGGCGAGGGAGCTTGCTCCCGCTGGGGCGCGAAGCGGCCCTAAAGTCTCATTCGCACCATTCTGGTCCTGGTATTGGGGCTGCTTTGCAGCCCAGCGGGAGCAAGCTCCCTCGCCACAAAGTCATTTGCGCCTCCAGAAGTCACACTCAATATTGCCAGTCGTCACTTTTTCGGCCCGTTTTTAAACCTTTTTGACTTTATGTGTTCTAGTTATCACTTGCGCATTTGCGCGGCTGCAAAAGTGCCGCTAAATTGCCATCATTGATACCGAGCATTCTGTTATGCGTATAGACGGCTTTCCATCCCAGTCCTACCCCATCAAGCGTCGGCCTCGTGCGGGTAAAGCCACTGAGCCGGAAAACTTCGATGATATCGAAGGCGACCTGGAGTTTCCGTCCGAGGAGCAACTGGCCGCTCGCGCCGCCAAAGCTTCGGCGCAACGCCTGAGCAATCTTCCTGCCCGTCAGCAAGACATGATTTATCACCGTGCGATGAGCCGCAGTGTCGCCACGGCCCTGGCGAGCTACCTGAGCACCGCCGGTTTCGTCGATTGGGATATGGAAGTGCTGGGACTCGATCTCTACATCTGATGGTCTTGCCTTACTACCTGGGCTGTCCGTCCTGGAGCGAAAACGCCTGGCGCGATTACCTTTATCCCCAGGACGCCAAAAGCACCGACTTCCTCAATCTCTATTCCCAAGTGTTCAATGCCGTGGAAGGCAATACGACTTTCTACGCCAGCCCGTCTGCGGCCACGGTCCAGCGCTGGGCCGACATCATGCCCGAGCACTTTCGTTTCACCGCCAAGTTTCCCGGTGACATCAGCCACAATGGCGACTTGCGCGAGCGCCTGACGGCCACCGACACCTTCCTGCAACTGCTCAGCCCCCTGGGCGAGCGCGTCGCGCCGTACTGGCTGCAACTGTCCAAGGCCTTCACCCCGAACCGGTTAACGGAACTGGCAGGGTTCATCGACGCCTTGCAGCGCCCTTTGGCCGTGGAAGTCCGTCACGATGAGTTCTTTGCCAAGGGCGACGCCGAGCGGCGCCTCAATCGGCTGTTGCTCGATCGCGGCGTCGAACGCATCTGCCTCGATCCCCGGGCCTTGTTCAGTTGCACCTCCCTTGATCCCGCGGTGCTTCACGCGCAATCGAAAAAGCCCCGCGTGCCACCCCGGCCGGCGGCGTTCACGCAATGCCCGCAAGTGCGCTTCATCGGCCATCCGGTGCTGGAAGCCAACGAGCCGTTCCTGACGCCCTGGGTGGAGAAAATCGCCGACTGGATCGAAGAGGGGCGCACGCCTTACATCTTCCTGCACACTGCCGACAACCGGCTGGCGGCCCGGCTCGCGCAACGCTTTCACGAACGTTTGATGAGTCGATTGCCTGGCTTGCCGGCCCTGCCTGCGCTATACAGAGAGCCCGCCGCCGAGCAACTGGGTTTGCTCTGAGGCCCACTTCCTCTCTGCTCAGGAGCGAACTACATGGATGCGCAAACTCGTCGAGCCCAGGCGTTCAAGGCCTTGCACGAACGCGAAGGGGCCTTTGTCATTCCCAACCCGTGGGATGCCGGCTCGGCCAAGATGCTGGCCAGCCTCGGCTTCGAAGCCTTGGCGACCACCAGTGCCGGTCATGCCTTTTCCTTGGGCCGACCCGACGGCGCGCTGGGTCTGGAGGACACGTTGGCTAACGTACGGGCGATTGTGGCGGCCACTGACCTGCCGGTGGCCGTCGACCTGGAGAACGGTTTTGCCGATGCCCCCGAGGATTGTGCGCGTAACCTGCTCCGTGCGGCGCAGGCCGGTGCGGTGGGTGGTTCGATCGAGGATGCCACGGGTCGCGAAGACAGTCCGATCTATTGCTTCGACCACGCCGTGGCGCGGGTCAAGGCCGCCGCCGAGGCCGTGCGCAGCTTGCCGTATCCCTTCCTGCTGACGGCCCGGGCGGAAAACTTCCTGCACGGCAATCTGGATCTGGACGACACCATTCGCCGCTTGAAGGCTTTCGCGGAGGCGGGGGCCGACGTGCTGTACGCCCCGGGGCTGAGCAGCGCCGGGCAAGTGCTCGCAGTGGTGCAGGCCGTGGCACCGAAACCGGTGAATGTACTGATGTCCGGGGCGCTGGACCTGACCGTCGCGCAGTTGAGCGAGTTGGGCGTCAAGCGCATCAGTGTCGGGTCGGCGCTGGCCCTGGCCGCGTATGGCGAGTTCTTCCGCGCCGCCGAGGAAATCCAGGAGCAGGGCACGTTCACCTTCACGCGCCGCTCGATGCCGTTCAAGCAGGCCAACCAATTATTCAAGGGTTGATGCCCGAGGCATTGTCGTGCGGTTTTTGAAAGCTCTTGCGATCGTGGCACTGCTCGTTGGCGTTGCCGTGCTGGCGGTATGGCGTGGCTGGGTGGCGCTGCCGCCCCAATGGAATCCCTGGGCGCCCTTGGACGTCAATCTCGCGCCCAACCTGCTGACCCGCTTCAAACTCATGGCCCTGCGCAATGATCCGCAGTTGTGTGACCAGGCCCTCGCCACCTCGGGGCTGCGCACCGCGCGCCAGGCCGACAGCGGTGCCAATACGACGTGCCCGTTGACCAACGTGTTGAGGGTGCAGGGCGGTGAGGTGGCGTTGAGCAGCAGTTTCCTCGCCAGTTGCCCGCTGGCGGTGGCGTTCGCGCTGTTCGAGCGCCATGGGTTGCAGCCGGCGGCAGTGGCGGCCTACGGGCAGAGAGTGACGCGGGTCGATCACCTCGGCAGTTTCGCCTGTCGCAACATGTACGGTCGTGAGAGCGGTGCGCGTAGCCAGCACGCCACCGCCAGTGCGTTGGATATCGCCGGGTTTCGCCTGGCCGATGGGCGCACGATCAGCGTGCTCAGGGACTGGCCCAAGGACAATGCCGATGCGCGCTTTCTGCGTCAGGCACGGGACGGCGCCTGCGATATGTTCAGTGTGGTCTTGAGTCCGGATTACAACGCGGCGCACCGCAACCATTTTCATCTGGACGTGGGGCCATGGTGGATCTGTCGCTGATTCAGGCGGCGATGCGCAGGTTCTGCAGCACGATCGGACGCGCCCAGCGGGTGTCGAAGTCCAGTTGTTTCTGTTGCGCCACCCGTTCTTCTTCCGGGAAAGGTGGGAACGGTTTGTCCAGCAGGTCGAGTTCGAACTCGGCGATCGGCAGGAACAGCGGTTCAGGCGGCTTGACCGGCGTGTCGGTCACTTCACAGGTGCGCTGGCTGACGATGTGCGCCAGCAGCTCGGCGCCGAGGGTCGGTTCAACAGCCTCATCGAGGGGCACTGGCTGGTAGCTGCCAGGCGCCGGTGCGTTATCACCCAGTTGATCGGCCAGGGCCCGGGCAAAAAAGTCCTGCCACAGGTGACTGACGCCGCTCAGCGCTTGGGTGTTACGCAGGCTGTAATCGCCGTAAGGGGAGATAACGCCTATCGATGTGGATTGAATGTCTGACATTTTTCTCGGTCGACGCTCAGCTCTGGCAAAATGCCGTTCACCGTTGTTATCGGCCGTTTTTGCCGATCCTTAATTTTTTGAGCATGTTTCCATGAATGAACAACCCGCGGCCTGTCGCATCCATGTCGAGGCCCTGGCCCCGGCCTTCCAACCGCAGGCCGAACACTGGGCCGAGCGGCTTGGCCTGCCTTTGCAAGGGGACGATGGCGAGTTTGCCTTGCAGGTCGGTGAGCAGGGGTTGCAATTGCAGCAGTTGGGCCCGGATGCACCCGGGCCGGTGCGCGTGGACTTCGTCGAAGGCGGTGCGGCCCATCGGCGCTTGTACGGCGGCGGCAGCGGCCAGATGATCGCCAAGGCGGTCGGCATCGCCCAGGGCGTGCGTCCGCGGGTGCTGGATGCCACGGCCGGGTTGGGCAAGGATGCGTTTGTGCTGGCCAGCCTGGGCTGCGACATGAGCCTGATCGAGCGCCAGCCGCTGATTGGCGCCTTGCTGGAGGATGGACTGGCCCGTGGGGCCGAGGACTTCGAGGTGGCGCCGATTGTGGCGCGCATGCGTTTGCTCAAGGGCAATTCCATCGAGGTGATGCGCAACTGGGAAGGCGAACCGCCCCAGGTGATCTACCTCGACCCGATGTTCCCTCATCGTGAGAAAACCGCCCTGGTGAAAAAAGAAATGCGCCTGTTCCGCCCCCTGGTGGGCGATGACCCGGACGCCCCGGCGCTGCTCGCCGCGGCCCTGGCCCTGGCGACGCACCGGGTGGTGGTCAAGCGCCCGCGCAAAGCCCCGTGCATCGAAGGGCCGAAGCCGAGCCATGGGCTCGATGGCAAATCCAGTCGCTACGACATCTACCCGAAGAAAGCGCTCAAGCCCTGAGGCCGGGTCGCCTGCATCGCGAGCAAGCTCGCTCCCACATTGGAACTGTGGTGCACATCAAACCCTGTGGGAGCGAGCTTGCTCGCGATGAGGCCCTTCCAGCCCGCGAAAAGCTACCGGTCGAGCTACGGCCGATAAGCCCGCATGAACAACCCCACCACTTCCTGCACATGAGCCTCGGCCGCTTCCGGTTCCTGGGGTTCGCCGCAGCCAGACAACAACCGGAAATTCGCCGCGCCCTTGATCAGGCAGAAGAAATGCTCGGCGGCATTGCGCGGTTTATCGATACTCAGGGCACCGCTCTGGTTGACCTTGGTCAGCAGCCGCTCCATGCCTGAGAGCATCCGCTGTGGGCCTGCTTCGTAGAAAATCGTCGACAAGTTCGGGTCCTGGCTGCCCAGGGCCATGATCAGTCGATGCAGGTTCAGGGATTCGTCGCTGTTGATCAATTGGTTGAACCCGCGGGCGATGTTCAACAACACCCGTTCGATCGGAACGCCGTCGGGCCATTCATAAAACAGCGGTGGCACCTGCTCTTCGCATTTGGCCATCACGGCAGCGGAAAACAGCGTCTCCTTGTCGTTGAAATGGCTATAGACCGTCAGTTTAGAAACCCCGGCCTCGGTGGCCACGGCGTCCATGCTGGTATTGGCATAACCCATGCTCAGGAACAGGCGTTTCGCCGCGTCGAGAATGGCCTGGCGCTTGGCCAGATCCTTGGGGCGACCAGGGCCGCTGGAGGGTGACGGATTGTTCGACATTTCTTCGCTTTAATACTGGACTGGTGAGTTTGCTATTAATAACATACTCGCCAGTATAATTATTCCAAGCACCATTAGCGAAAGGTCACTCGTCATGTTCCGCTATGCCCTGCCCCTCGCCGTGCCAGTCGCCCTGGTTTTTTTATTGTCTGCGTGCGGTCATGACGAGCCGGTGCCCGTCGCCGTGCGCCCCGCCATGGTGGTCAAGCCCGAGCCGTCGGCCCAGGCGATGGACAGTTACCCTGGCGAAGTGCGGGCGCGTTTCGAGCCCGACCTGGCCTTTCGCATTGGCGGCAAGGTGAGCCGGCGACTGGTGGAAGAGGGGCAGCGGGTCAAGGCCAATCAACCGTTGGCCGAGCTCGATCCCGAAGATGTGCGCCTGCAACTGGAAGCGACCCGTGCCCAGGTCGCCGCCGCCGAGGCCAACCTGAACCTGGTCCGTGCCGAGCGTGACCGCTATAAAACCTTGATGGAGCGGCAGATGGTCAGCCGCTCCCAGTACGACAACGCCGAAAACCTTTATCGCTCCGGCACCGCACGGCTCAAGCAGATCAAGGCCGAGTTCGATGTCGCCAACAACCAGGCCAGCTATTCGGTGTTGCGTGCGCCCCAGGATGGCGTGGTGGCCCGGCGTTCGGTGGAAGTCGGGCAGGTGGTCTCGGCCGGGCAAACCGTCTTCACCCTGGCCACCGACGGTGAGCGTGAGGTGCTGATCAGTCTGCCGGAACAGGGGTTTGGCCGGTTCAAGATCGGCCAGCCGGTCTCGGTCGAACTGTGGAGCCAGCCCGACCAGCGTTTCAGCGGGCGTATTCGCGAACTGTCACCCGCCGCGGACCCCAAGTCCCGTACCTTCGCCGCCCGCGTGGCCTTCACCGCCGGCAGCGTTCCGGCCGAGTTGGGCCAGAGCGCGCGGGTGTTTATCCAGACCGCCGACAAGGTGCCGCTGTCGGTGCCCTTGTCGGCCCTGACGGCTGAAAACGGCGCGACGTATGTCTGGGTGGTCAACGCCAACAACACCTTGAAAAAAGTCCCGGTGCGGGTCGGTGCCTTCGGCGAAAAGACGGTGCCGGTGCTGGAAGGCCTCAGTCCCGATGACTGGGTGGTGGCTGCTGGCGTGCATGTGCTCCTCGACGGCCAGCAGGTGCGGCCGGTGGATCGCTCCAACCGCGTGGTCAACCTGACGGCCAAGGAGTAATCCGCGATGGGTTTCAATCTTTCCGAATGGGCGCTGCGTAACCGCCAGATCGTACTGTTCCTGATGTTGTTGCTGGCCATCGTCGGCGCGCTTTCCTACACCAAGCTCGGTCAGAGCGAAGACCCGCCGTTCACCTTCAAGGCCATGGTGATCCGCACCAACTGGCCAGGCGCCACGGCCGAGGAAGTTTCGCGGCAAGTCACTGAGCGCATCGAAAAGAAACTGATGGAAACCGGTGACTACGAGAAAATCGTCTCGTTCTCCCGACCCGGGGAATCCCAGGTCACCTTCATGGCCCGCGACTCCCTGCATTCGGCACAGATTCCCGAGCTGTGGTACCAGTTGCGCAAGAAGGTCGGCGATATCCGCCACACCTTGCCGCCTGGTATCCAGGGGCCGTTCTTCAACGACGAGTTCGGGACCACCTTCGGCAATATCTACGCACTGACCGGCGACGGCTTCGACTACGCCGTGCTCAAGGACTACGCCGATCGCATCCAGCTCCAGCTGCAGCGGGTCAAGGACGTGGGCAAGGTCGAGCTGCTCGGCTTGCAGGACGAGAAGATCTGGATCGAATTGTCGAACGTGAAGCTGGCGACCCTCGGCCTGCCCTTGGCCGCGGTCCAGCAGGCCCTTGAAGAGCAGAACACGGTTTCCACTGCCGGTTTCTTCGAAACTGGCAGCGAGCGCTTGCAACTGCGGGTTTCGGGGAATTTCCAGACGGTGGAAGAGATCCGCAACTTCCCGATCCGGGTCGGCGATCGTACGTTCCGCATCAGCGACCTGGCGGACGTGCGCCGTGGTTTCAACGACCCGCCCGCGCCACGCATGCGCTTCATGGGCGAGGACGCCATCGGCCTGGCCGTGGCGATGAAGGAAGGCGGGGATATCCTGATTCTGGGCAAGGCCCTTGAAGCCGACTTTGCCCGTATCCAGAACACCCTGCCGGCCGGCATGCAATTGCGCAAGGTTTCGGACCAGCCGGCGGCGGTGAAGACCGGGGTCGGAGAGTTCGTCCAAGTGCTGGTGGAAGCGCTGACGATTGTGTTGCTGGTGAGCTTCTTCTCCCTGGGGTTGCGCACCGGGATGGTGGTGGCCCTGGCGATCCCGCTGGTGCTGGCGATGACGTTCGCCGCCATGTATTACCTGGGGATCGGCCTGCACAAGATTTCCCTCGGCGCGCTGGTATTGGCCCTGGGGCTGCTGGTGGACGACGCGATCATTGCGGTGGAGATGATGGCGATCAAGATGGAGCAGGGCTTCGACCGGATCAAGGCCGCCAGCTTCGCCTGGACCAGCACCGCATTCCCGATGCTCACCGGTACGTTGATCACGGCGGCGGGCTTCCTGCCGATCGCCACCGCGCAATCGGGCACTGGCGAATACACCCGTTCGATTTTCCAGGTGGTGACCCTGGCGTTGCTGGCGTCCTGGGTGGCCGCCGTGGTGTTCGTGCCGTACCTGGGGGAAAAGCTCCTGCCAGACCTGGCGAAAATTCATGCGGCCAAACACGGCACGACTGACGGCCAGACCGACCCTTATGGCACGCCGTTTTATCAGCGTGTCCGGCGGATGGTGGAATGGTGCGTGCGTCGGCGCAAAACCGTCATCCTGCTGACCGTGCTGTTGTTCGTCGGCTCGGTGGTGTTGTTCCGGTTCGTGCCGCAACAGTTCTTCCCGGCATCGGGGCGGCTGGAGTTGATGGTCGACTTGAAGCTCCAGGAAGGCGCCTCCCTGAGCAATACCGCCGAGCAGGTCAAGCGCCTGGAAGCGCTGCTCAAGGACCATGCAGGCATCGACAACTATGTGGCCTACGTCGGTACCGGTTCACCGCGTTTCTATCTACCGCTGGATCAACAACTGCCGGCTTCCAGCTTTGCCCAGTTCGTGGTGCTGGCCAAGACCATCGAAGACCGCGAGCCGTTGCGCAGTTGGTTGATCACCACCCTGAACGAACAATTCCCGACCCTGCGCTCGCGGGTCACGCGCCTGGAAAACGGCCCGCCGGTCGGCTATCCGGTGCAGTTCCGCGTCACGGGTGAGCACATCGAAGAAGTCCGGGCCCTGGCGCGGAAAGTGGCGACGAAAGTTCGCGAAAACCCCTACGTGGTCAATGTGCACCTGGATTGGGAAGAACCGAGCAAGGTGGTGTACTTGAACGTCGATCAGGACCGCGCCCGGGCCCTGGGTGTCAGCACCACCGACCTGGCGAGTTTCCTGCGCAGCTCCCTCACCGGCTCCAGCGTCAGCCAGTACCGGGAAGACAACGAACTGATCGAAATCCTGCTGCGCGGTACGGTGCATGAACGCACCGAGCTGTCGTTGCTGCCGAGCCTGGCGGTGCCAACCGACAACGGCCAGAGCGTGGCCCTGTCGCAGATCGCAACCCTGGAGTACGGTTTCGAAGAGGGCGTGATCTGGCACCGCAACCGCCTGCCGAGCGTAACCGTGCGGGCTGATATCTATGGCAAGGAACAACCGGCGACCCTGGTCCAGCAGATCTTCCCGACCCTGGAGCCGATTCGTGCCGAACTGCCGGACGGTTACCTGTTGGAGGTGGGCGGTACGGTAGAGGATTCGGCCCGCGGCCAGAAATCGGTGAATGCCGGCGTGCCGTTGTTCATCGTGGTGGTGCTGACGTTGCTGATGCTGCAACTGCGCAGTTTTTCCCGCACGGCCATGGTGTTTCTCACCGCACCCCTGGGGTTGATCGGCGTCACGCTGTTCCTGTTGGTGTTCCGCCAGCCGTTCGGCTTCGTCGCCATGCTCGGCACTATCGCGCTGTCGGGGATGATCATGCGTAACTCGGTGATCCTGGTGGACCAGATCGAACAGGACATCAAGGCTGGCCTGGCGCCCTGGCAGGCGATCATCGAAGCCACGGTGCGCCGCTTCCGCCCGATTGTGCTCACCGCACTGGCCGCGGTGCTGGCGATGATCCCACTGTCACGCAGCCTGTTCTTCGGGCCGATGGCGGTGGCGATCATGGGCGGCTTGATCGTGGCCACGGCGTTGACGCTGTTGTTCCTGCCGGCGTTGTATGCGGCGTGGTTCAGGGTCAAGAAAACCTGAACCGATCCAGCGACCAGCGCAGATCCAATGTGGGAGCGAGCTTGCTCGCGATAGCGGTGCAACAGCCAACAAAGATGTTGAAGCTGATACCGCTATCGCGAGCAAGCTCGCTCCCACAATTGTTTTGGGGTGGGGCTCAGAGGGTGCCGAAGACTTTCTTGGCCAAACTGGTCGCCGCCGCCGCCGGGTTCTGGCGAATGGTGGCTTCCTGCTTGCCGATCATCTCGAACAACCCATCCAGCGCCTGTTCGGTCACGTAGTTCTCGATGTTGGCGCTCTTGGCATCCAGCACGCCGAACGTCGCGGCCTGGCCGGCGAAGGCATTGTATTTCTGGGCCAGGCCGACCTTGTCGGTGGCTTGCTTGACGATGGGCAGGAACTTGGCGCGGATCTGCTCGCGGCTGCTCTTGTTCAGGTATTGCGTGGCCGAGTCGTTGCCGCCGCTCAAGATGCCCTTGGCATCGCTCATGCTCATGTTCTTCACGGCATTGACCAGGATCGGCTGGGCCTGGACCACGGCGGCCTCGGCAGCCTGGTTCATGCTGGTTTCCAGTTGATCGACCTGTTCACCCATGCCGAAGGCCTTCATTTTGCTGGCGACTTTGCCCAGCTTGCCTGGCAGTTCGATTTTTACATCCGGGTTGTTGCTGAAGCCGCCGGGTGTGCCCAGTTGCTTGACCGCCACCTGCGCGCCTTGGGTCAAGGCGTCCTTGAGGCCGCCCGTGGCATCTTGTTGCGACAGGTCGCCCAGGGACAGGGCCATGGCATTGGCGCAGATCAACAGGCCCGCGCACAGGCCGGTGAAACGGAGGGTAGAGCGGAGCATGATGGCGTCCTTGAAAAAAGTTGGAAAAAGCAATCAGCGTGCGGCGTTGACGCGGATCTTCAACGGCTGCGGATCCTTGCCATCGAGTTGCACGGCGTGTTGTTCGGTGGTGATGAACATCAACTGGCCATCCACTTCGATGCGGGCGCTCACGGCATAACGATGGCCGGGCTTGACCTGTGCGGGATCATAACTGAGGTGGAACGGCAGCGGGACCTGGCCTTTGATCGGGCCGCTCTGTTCATCGAGCACCACCGCAGGAGCGTCGGCCAGGGAAACGTCCTGCAGGCTAACACTCAAGGTAGCGTTGGGCGGCAGGGCGATGCGTTGCAGATAGAAGACTTCGCCGTCGAGGGACGCGGCGGGTGGTGTTGTCGATTGGCAGGCGGCCAGCAAGGCCATGGATGCAAGCAGAGCGAGTCTTTTCATGGGGGAAGCACCTGGCTCGTTGACGCCAGCCACACATGGGCGTCAACGAGCATTTAGCGGATTTGCGTCCAAGCATCCCTGCGTAACGTCGCGGCTCAGGAACCGAACACGGGCGCTTGAACAGTTTCAGCCAGCGATGCTGGCGCCAGGCTCAGGGGGATGTCAACGTGTTGATCGCCGCCATCCCAGGTGAAGGCCTGTTCGGTATCAAGGAAAAGAGCGGTATCACCTTGGTACATTTGCACCTTTACCGAGAGCTTATCGCCGACGGACGCCCTCTCGGAATTGATCTGGAAGCGATATTGCCAAGGCTGCTGGAGCGGCTCCCTTGGCGCCATGTTGGAGCCTTGGCCGCCACTGGTGCTGATCTGCACACCGTCGGCATTTCGAACACTGATTTCGGCACGGCCGGCTTCCGGGAGTTCGTAGCCTGCGGGCAGTTGCAGGGTGAGGGTGATGATGTTCATGTTGAATTCCTTTTCAATACGTCGACATTGACGTGGGCTCATCCTAGAGGCCTGCTCCAAAGTTCTCTGTAGGTCTTTTCTTCGTTTGACGTCGCCTTGGCCGCTGCGCAGCGTCGGAGTACGCCTGCCGATTGACCGAAACACTCACCAGAACCGTTCCATGTTCAGGGTGAGTGATCGGCAAATGTCAAAGGTCGGGGCTGACGGCGATCTCCGCCGCATCTTCGCTGCGATGCAACGCCACCTGGCGAATCGACAGGCGAATCTCCGCCGGCAGCACCCGCTTGGCCGCGCCTTCGGCCAGTTCGCCCAGCAATTCGTGGTAGCTGAGTTTGCCGGCCTCGTCGCGGCGCAGCACATCCAGGTCCAACATCGTCTGGATGAAGTGGCGGAACAGGCTCTTGTCGAAGAATTCCGGTGCGTTCAGGCCATGGAGGATCGACAGGCGCTGGGCCATGACGGTGCAGAGATCCTCCAGTTCTTCGGCACTGACGCTGTTCTGACCGCTGTTGAGCAGCAGCGAGACGGTCATGTAGAAGCGCTGCAAGGTCTGGGCAATGCTTTTGGACAGCAGGGTCAGCAGCACGAAGTGCCGTGAACTCGGCGCCGGACGCAGGTACAGGTCGTTTTCGAAACGCAGCAGGCCCTGTTCGACAAACGCGTCGAGCCATTGGTCGACCACGCCGTCCAGCTCTGCCAGCGACCAGCGAATGAACAACTCCGATTGCAGGTACGGGTACAGCGCATGGGTGTAGCGCAGGATCTGCTCGCGGCTCATGCGCGAGCTGCTCTGGAAGAAGCTTGCCAGCAACGCCGGCAGGGCGAAGATGTGCAGCACGTTGTTGCGGTAATAGGTCATCAGCACCGCGTTCTGCTCGTCCAGGTACAGAATCTTGCCCAGGGCATCGCTCTGTTCCGACAGCAGGTCCATGCCCTTCACGTGTTCGATCAGCGCTTGGCCATCGCCTTCGGGCAGGGTGGTGTGGGGCGAGTACGGGACTTTGCGCAGCAACGCCAGGTACAGGTCGAGCACTCGCGCCATGGCGCGGTCGTCCAGGGCCAGGCGGCTGGTGGACAGCAGTGCCAGGGCGACAAGGTTGACCGGGTTGATGGCCGCGGCTTCGTTCAGGTGCCGGGCCACGCGCTCGCCGAGGCGATGGGTGGTTGCGTTGAGCCAGGCCGGTTTGAATTGCGGGCCCAGTTCCTGTTGGCGCCAGCCGGGTTGTTCGCCGTCGAGGAATTCCGCCAGCTTGATCGGTTCGCCGAAGTTCACCGCCACCTGGCCGAAGCGCTGCTTGAGGGCGCCGATGACCTTGAAGATGTCGAAGATCGATTCTTTCTTCTTGCTGGCCCCGCGCAGTTCGCCCAGGTAGGTGCGGCCTTCCAGCACCCGCTCATAACCGATGTAGACCGGCACGAACACGATGGGCATGCGCGACGAGCGCAGGAAGCTGCGCAGGGTGATGGCGAGCATGCCGGTCTTGGGTTGCAGCATGCGCCCGGTGCGCGAGCGACCGCCCTCGACGAAATACTCCACCGGAAAGCCTTTGGTGAACAGCGTGTGCAGGTATTCGTTGAACACCGCGGTGTAGAGCGGGTTGCCCTTGAAGGTGCGGCGCATGAAGAACGCCCCGCCGCGGCGCAGCAGGCCGCCGATGACCGGCATGTTGAGGTTGATGCCGGCGGCGATGTGCGGTGGCGTCAGGCCGTTGCGAAACAGCAGGTACGACAGCAGCAGGTAGTCGATGTGGCTGCGGTGGCACGGCACATAAATGACTTCGTGGCCCTGGGCGACGTTCTGCACGCCTTCGATGTGGTTGACCTTGATGCCATCGTAGATCTTGTTCCAGAACCAGCTCAGCACCACCTCCAGGAAACGGATCGCGGTGTAGGTGTAGTCCGAGGCGATCTCGTTGCCGTAGCGCAGGGCCTGGGCCTTGGCTTTTTCCGGGGAGATCTTTTCCCGTTCGGCTTCCTCGGCGATCGCCTGCTTGACCAGCGGCTGGTTCAACAGACCCTTGACCAGGTTGCGTCGGTGGGAGATGTCGGGGCCGATGACTGCCGCTTTCAAGTTGCGAAAGTGCACCCGCAGGATCCGCTGGGCCATGCGCACGGTGCGTTCGTGGCCCTTGTCGTGTTCGATCAGTTCGCGCAGGTGGATCGGTGCGGAGAATTGCACGCGGGTCTTGCGCCCCAGGATCATGATGCTCAACAGGCGGCGCAAGCGCCCGGTGACGGCCCAGCTGTCGGCGAACAATAGCTTCCAGGGGCTGGATTCGCTGTCGGGCGACTGGCCCCAGAACACGCTGACCGGGATGATCTGCGCGTCTTCGGCGGCATTGTGGGTCAGGGCGTCGACCAATCGGGTCAAGGTAGGCGGCGCACCGCGCTTGTCCTGGCGCCCGATCCAGTCCGGTGCCGGCGTCAGGTAGAAAAACGCCGCTGGCTCCAGCAGGTTACCCACCGAGACCGGCAGCACCGGACGGGGCAGGCCGGCCTTGGTGCATTCGGTGTCGAGCACCGCCAGGTCGGTGAGCGAAGGGTCTTGCAGGACGTAGAACACCGGACGACTGCGGTCGAGGTTGAGGGTAAAGGACGACTGGTTGATGGTCTCGGAGCGAACCCAGAGGTACAACAGTCGGCGCAGGGTGCCAAACACAAGACGGCGGAACGGGGAGCGGGTCATACGGCTTCTGCATGAGTGGATAAAACCGAGCGGCTGCTCGGGCCCGCTAGTGTGCCGGATTCATCGAAAATCGGCAAAAAAGCGCCGAAGTAAAGTCAGTTGAGAGTTTTTCCGTGTGTCATATACTCGGCAGGTTACCGCCCCGGCCTCCCATGGACGGCCAGACGGTGGTGAAAGTTCGTACGGCTTTCCATCGAAAAGTCGACTTATAAGATAAAAATGGGAGTGAGCATCATGGCAGCACGGGAAACCGGCAGTGTGAAGTGGTTCAACGACGCCAAGGGGTACGGCTTCATCCAACGCGAAGGCGGGGCGGATGTGTTCGTGCATTACCGCGCCATCCGCGGTGAAGGCCACCGTTCCCTGACCGAAGGCCAGCAGGTCGAGTACGCGGTCGTGGAAGGGCAGAAGGGCTTGCAGGCTGAGGATGTGGTGGGGTTGTAAACCCACTTGAAGCCATAGTAGATCCCCTGTGGGAGCAAAGCTTGCTCGCAATAGTGGCAGGTCAGCTTGCATCAATGTTGAATGTACCTCAGCCATCGCGAGCAAGCTTTGCTCCCACAGTGCTCCCACGCATTGGGTATAGGCCGGGCCTGAGACGGGTGTCACGCCGTCTTCCAGGTAATCTCTTCTTCCCCATCGGCGCTGATGCGAATCCAGCGGTCCGCCGATTCTTCCCCTTCTTCCTCCACCCATGATCCAGGCGCGCAGCGCACTTCGACGTTCAGTGCGGCGAAGGCGGCGCGGGCGCAGGCGATGTCGTCTTCCCACGGGGTCTGGTCGCTTTCCAGGTACAGGCTGTTCCATTTGCCCACGGCCTTGGGCAGCCAGGTCACTGGGATGCTGCCGGCCTTGCACTTGTAGGTCTGGCCTTTCTGTACCCAGTCACTGCACGGGCCCAGGGCCTGGCCGAGCCAGGCGGCGATGGCCTTGTGGTCGACGTCGGCGTCTTTGAGGTAAATCTCGATATCGGGTTGGCGCATGGATGTCCTCGCTGCGGTCTTGAAAAATCCATTCGCGGATTTAACTGGCCCCGAACGGTTGCCCGGGGCCCGGAATCAAAAAGGTTATTGAAGAACGAAATAATCGTAGCGCATCGACACCGTGACCTCGAATGGCTCGGCCTGCTCGATCACGCTGGCGCGGCGTTCGGCGCTGGCGCGCCAACCGTGGGGCGTCATGGCCAGCAGGTTGGCGCGATCCTGGCCATTGTCGAGGGTCAGCTTGAATTCGAGGGTTTCGCTGTGATCCAGCACCATGCCCGACGGCACCAGGGCCAGGTGCTTGTCGTCGGTGTAGGCGCGTACTTCGTCGTACAGGCGCTCGCGCAACTCCATCAGGTGGCCGGCGGTGGGGCCGACCTTCATCAGGCCGCCGCCGGGGCTGAGCAGGCGCTTGGCCTCTTGCCAGTCCAGCGGGCTGAACACGCTGGCCAGGAACTGGCAGCAACCGTCCGCCAACGGCACTCGGGCCATGCTGGCGATCAACCAGGTCAGTTGCGGGTTGCGTTTGCAGGCGCGCTTGACCGCCTCGCGGGAAATGTCCAGGGCATAGCCATCGGCCTGGGGCAACGCCTCGGCGATCTGTGCGGTGTAGTAACCCTCGCCGCAGCCGATGTCCAGCCAGCGCCCGGGTGTGCGCTCGGCGGCCAGTTCCGCCAGGCGCCGGGCGACCGGGGCGTAGTGCCCGGCGTTGAGAAAGTCGCGGCGGGCTTCGACCATCGCCTGGTTGTCACCGGGGTCGCGGCTGTTCTTGTGCTGCACCGGCAGCAGGTTCAGGTAACCCTGCCGCGCGCGGTCGAAGCGGTGACCGGCGGGGCACACCACGCCGTTGTCCACCGCGTTCAGCGGTTCACTGCAGATCGGGCAGGCGAGCATCAGGCGAGCAACTTGATCAGCGTCTTGTAGTAGATCTCGGTCAGCACGTCGAGATCGGCGGCCAGCACGCGCTCGTTGACCTGGTGGATGGTCGCGTTGACCGGCCCGAGTTCCACGACTTGCGTGCCCATGGTGGCGATGAAGCGACCGTCGGACGTGCCGCCGCTGGTGGACGCCTGGGTCTCGCGCCCGGTGACATCCCGGATGCTCGACGACACCGCATCGAGCAGTGCGCCCGGTTCGGTGAGGAACGGCAGGCCGGACAAGGCCCAGTCGATGTGCCAGTCCAGTTGATGCTTGTCGAGGATGGCGGCGACGCGCTGTTGCAGGCCTTCGACGGTGGACTCGGTGGAGAAGCGGAAGTTGAAGACCGCTTCCAGGTCTCCGGGGATCACGTTGGTCGCGCCGGTGCCGGAATTGAGGTTGGAGATCTGGAAACTGGTCGGCGGGAAGAAATCGTTGCCGTGGTCCCAATGCTCGGCGGCCAATTCGGCCAAGGCGGGCGCGGCCAGGTGGATCGGGTTCTTCGCCAGGTGTGGATAAGCCACGTGGCCTTGCTTGCCGCGCACGGTCAGTTTTGCGCCGAGGGAGCCGCGCCGGCCGTTCTTGACCACATCGCCCACCAAGGTGGTGCTCGACGGCTCGCCGACGATGCACCAGTCCAGTCGTTCCTGGCGGGCCTTGAGGCGTTCGACCACGGCTTTGGTGCCGTGGTGGGCCGGGCCTTCTTCATCGCTGGTGATCAGGAAGGTCAGCGAGCCCTTGTGGTCCGGGTAGTCGGCGACGAACCGTTCGGCCGCCACGACCATCGCCGCCAGGCTGCCTTTCATGTCTGCCGCGCCACGGCCGCAGAGCATGCCCTGTTCGTCGATGACCGCATCGAACGGGTCGAGCTGCCAGGCCTTTACCGGACCGGTCGGCACCACATCGGTGTGCCCGGCGAAACACAGCACCGGGCCGTCATGCTTGCCATGGCTGGCCCAGAAGTTATCCACATCCTCGATGCGCATCGGCTCGAGCGTGAAGCCCGCGTTGCCCAGGCGCTGCATCATCAGTTTCTGGCAATCGGCATCCACGGGCGTCACGGACGGACGGCGGATCAGGTCGCAGGCGAGTTGCAGGGTCGGCGAGAGGTCGGCGTGGGCCGTCATGGAAACTCCGGGAATATAGTGTGAACGCAGGCTTGTGCAGGCGCGGGCTGGCTCGCGCAAAATGGCGGTTATCTTATAGCAAAACGACCACTATTGGCCCAAGTATGCCGACGGTGTGTGACACAAAACTTGTGGGAGCGAGCTTGCTCGCGATGGTGCTGGATCAGCCAGCATCGATGTCGACTGATACACCGCCATCGCGCGCAAGCTCGCTCCCACAGAGGTTTTGCTTAAATTGCCGAGACAAAGCCCTATAATGCGCGCCGGTTTTTGGGGTAATGGTCATGAGTACAGAAGATCCACGGTTTGCCGGCATCGCCCGTTTGTATGGCATTGAGGGCCTGGAACGCCTGCGGGCGGCCCATGTGGCGATCGTCGGCGTCGGTGGCGTCGGTTCCTGGGCGGCGGAAGCCATCGCCCGTTGCGGCGTGGGCGAGATCTCGCTGTTCGACCTGGACGATGTCTGTGTCAGCAACGCCAACCGCCAGTTGCACGCCCTGGACAGCACCGTAGGCAAACCCAAGGTCGAAGTGATGGCCGAGCGGCTGCGGGGGATCAACCCCGACTGCACGGTGCACGCGGTGGCGGACTTCGTCACCCGCGACACCATGGCCGAGTACATCACGCCGAACATCGACTGCGTGATCGACTGCATCGACAGCGTCAACGCCAAGGCTGCGCTGATCGCCTGGTGCAAGCGCCGCAAGATCCAGATCATCACCACTGGCGGCGCGGGCGGGCAGATCGATCCGACGCTGATCCAGGTCTGCGACCTCAACCGTACGTTCAACGATCCACTGGCCTCCAAGGTGCGCTCCACCTTGCGCCGCGACTACGGTTTCTCCCGCACCGTGACCCGCCACTACAGCGTGCCCTGCGTATTCTCCACCGAGCAACTGCGTTATCCGAAGCCGGACGGCAGCATTTGCCTGCAGAAGAGTTTTGTCGGCGACGGCGTCAAGCTCGACTGCGCCGGTGGGTTTGGTGCGGTGATGATGGTCACGGCGACGTTTGGCATGGTCGCGGCGACCAAGGCTGTGGATAAGATCGTGGC